>NZ_JBANLK010000016.1:0-123874 GCF_054968425.1 Paraburkholderia sp. AV2 | reverse complement strand
TCTCCAACGACAGGCCGGCGTCGATCGGCGCGGGGGGGGGGGGGGGGCCCGGCCCGGCGGGGGGGGGGCACCCCGGTATCGTTGGGGGTAGAGGCCCCCCACCCCCCCCCCCACCCGGGGGGCGGGGGGGGGGGGGGGGGCGCGCTCCAGCGCTTCGCACTCCGTAGCGGTGCAGGCGAGCGCACAGAGCGCGCGCCAGTCGGATACCCGCCCGTACTGTTCGACGTCGACACCCACCTCGCGCACGCCCGATATCGCAATCAACGCATGCGGCCCGCTATGCGAGACGTTGAACGACAGCATGCGCGTGCCGGGCGGCGCGCAGAGCACGGGCCTACCCTGCGGCGTGGCGTCAAAGCGCAGCGTAGCCGGCGGCACACCAAGGCGCTGCGCGAGCAGCGCGCGCAACGTCGACCGCGTGAGAACGAAGCGCACGCGATCTTCCTCGCGACGAAAACGCAGCACACGTGCGCGCTCCACATCGTCGAGATACGCCGCTTTGCCCGGCGCAAAGAACGCCCCCTCGACCAGCGCGGGTGCGCAGTCGACGCGCCACACCGCCACATCGTCGGGCCAGCGTCCCGCTGCTTCGATCTGCATTGCACTGAACAAGCGCGAGCCCCTCCTGGAAATGATCGCGCAGTGTACGGCATCTTCTCGTGCCCATCAAATGAATGAGAATCATTTGCAATTATAGAAATTTTTGGCGATCATATCCGTCCGCGTGTTCTTCGTCTTTCCTCTCCATGACCACTTCCCTCCTCGCGTCGCCTCCCGTCGGTACCGCCCCGGCGCTCACCGCGCAGGCGGACACCGCCCTCGCGCTGCTGCTCTCGCGCCAGTCGCATTGGCCGCTCACCGAACCGGGCCCGCGCGACGCCGAACTCGACCTGATCTTCGACGCCGCGATGCGCGCGCCCGATCACGGCAAGCTGCGGCCCTGGCGCTTCGTCATTGTGCGCGGCAAGGCGCGCGGCGCGCTCGGCGACGTGCTCGTCGACGTCGCCGCGGCACGTACGCCCGACGAGCCGCGCGAAACCCATGCGCATCGCCGCCGGCGGGCGTTTGCTGCGCCGCTCGTGATCGCGCTGGGTGTGTCGGTCTCGCATGAGGAAGGCATACCCGAAGTCGAGCAGGTGCTCGCGCTCGGCGCCGCGGCGATGAACATGCTCAACGCGATTCACGCGCTGGGCTACGGCGGCTTCTGGGCAACCGGGACCGACAGCTACGACGCGCGCCTGCACGACGCACTGGGTTTCGCCACGCACGAGCGCGTCCTGGGTTTCCTGTTCGTCGGCACGCCGCCACCGCGCACGAGCACGAAAGCGCGTCCGCCGGGCGCAGACTACGTGCGCGAATGGTTCGGCCCGGCCGGCCGCAGCGATTCGGCCTGACCCTGAGCGCAGGGGCCCGCGAGCGCACGTCGCCACGCGCGTCGCAACGTCAAGTACAAGGAGAATGCATGCGAAGCACGCCGCACGCGGGAGCCGCGCGCCGCTTCCAGCCGTCATCACATCCGATTTACGAAACGCCGGGCATCGAGTTCATTCCGCATCGCTCAGGACTGCACACGCGGACCGGCAATCCTCTGCCCTGCAGCGGAGAGCTGATGATCTGGCGGCTAAGTGCAAGCTGGGATTATCTGAGTTGCGAAGAGGCCTCGCTCTGGCTCTCGCGCCAGGAGACGGCGCACATGCGCCAGTATCGCAACCCGTCGTTCTCGCGGCGCTATGCGATCGCGCGCGCCTCGTTGCGGCACCTTCTTGCCGATGTTCTCGGCAAAGCGCCGCAAGCCATCGAACTCACCGACAACGACCACGGCCAGCCCATGCTGCGCGAACCCGATCTTGCGCAGCCCCTCGCGCTGCGCGTCGCCTTTGCCGGCATCTGGATCACGATCGGCATGAGCGCCGACGCGTTCGGTCTCGAAACGATCATGCCGGGTGCCGCGTGCGAATCGGCTGCGCCGCTCGCGCGCGGCCGGGTGCAGGCCGATCTCGACTGCGCCCGTACGGCATGCGCATCGCAGTTGCTCGCGCAACCGGTCGATCTCGGCGACCGATTGCGCACACAACGAATCGGGGCAGTGTCGGTGCACCAGATCGAGCGCGCCCTGTTCAAGGTGATCGATCTGCCCATGCCGGGCCGCATCAGCGCGGCCGCTGCCACGCCGCTTTCGACCTCGACCATACACGCGTATGGCTGGCTAAGCCGGCGTTTTTGATCGGAATCCGTAGCTTCCCAGCATGTCTCGCCTCCGTTCATTTGTCGCGCCGACACGCGCGCACGCCGGACATGGTTTCAAGCCGCGAGCAGATCGCGAAAAACTCGCCGGGGGTCACACGTGACAGTGCGATTTGCACGTCGTCGAATTCCGGATCGTCTTCGGACTGCTGCACAATAAACTGCTTGACGCGGACACTTCCCGAGCCGAGCGTATGTTGCAATGTATCCACAGAAACGCTTCCGCGCTCGACCAGAAATTGTATGTTGCGCTGTTGCCGGACAGCAATGAAGCGGCGCTCAAGCGGCTTCACTCCTGCAAGAATCACCAGAATGATGACGGTCGCGCCGATGGCCGCAGTGTACATGCCGCCACCGACGGCAAGACCGCCCCTCGCGACGGACCACAGGCTGGCCGCCGTGGTCAGCCCGCGGCCCACCCCGAAGAGCCGGAAATTTCCAGTTGAGACCGGGACGGAATTTGGGCCAGCCTCAGCAAGAGAGTGGCCGGACGATCGCCGTGTTGCCAATTTGACCGGCAACACGGCTGGCCCGGAAAGAGCAACGTCTGCGATTCAGGCAGGAGCGAATGGCGCCCTGCTGGGCGCCTGGTCAGAGCGTCTGCATGGCTTCGTCTATCCGGATTTCCAGTTTGACCATGTGGGCACCATCAGGAGGGGCGTTGCAGAAATGAACCCCTCAGATGTGGTCACCAGAAAACCTTGAGCGAAGTTCTGCTGAACCTTCTTGCCGCCTTTTCCGCGATATTCGACATGTAATTGAAATGGACTATCGAGATAGCCCATGACATTTCGATCGAGAGCCTGTGCAAACTCGCACTTGCTCTCGGCTGTGAACCTTATGAGCTTCTGCAGGCTGATTTCACCCCGCGGAGATAGCGAGGTGTAACGAATTGCAAGTGGAAGACGTATTTCGTTAACCATAAGTCTTCCAAACGGAAGTTTTATGGTTACCTATACAGTTCCGCGCGGCGGGACGCGAAAACCTTGACTGGCGGAAAGCAGCCGGAGTCGAACCGACCTGGGAACGGCTGACGTCCCCAACCAGATTTGAAGTCTGGCCGTACCACCCGATACGAATGCCTTCCTTTGCAGACCTGAGATATCCGATGCAACGCCGAGGGTGTCGCGATGGCGCGGCATTCAGAGCACGTCGTGCAAGCGGCTGTCTGGACGCAGGACATGCCGCTCGCGGTGAAACCGAGTATATCCAACGCGATCGAAGAACTCCAGAATCTGGATCGCGCGCTTGCGGCCCAGTCCTGTTGCGTCGCGAAACGCTGCCGCAGTGAGCGCACCGCCCTGTTCGGCGGCGGCGTTCGCCACGAGCCGCGCGAGTTCGTGCACGACCTCGCGCTCGTAGAACAGATCGCGTACGACCTGGTACAGTTCCCCGAGCCGCGCGAGCTTGCGCAGCAGCGCGCGCACGGTCTCCTCTTCTTCCCGCGTTTCGCGTGCGAGATCGCGCACCCACGGCGGATCGTAACGTCCTTGCGCAAGCAACGGTCGCAGGCGTGCCGCGAGTACCGTTTCTCGCGTGTCGAGCGTCACCGCGTGCGAAGGCAGGTGCAGCCATGGCCCGCTGCGCACTACCCGGCCCTCGTCCACCAGCGCGTCCACCACCGCACGCCACACGGCATCCGTCACCAGCGGCGCCGCCATGCGCCTCAAGCGCGCGGCGTCCGGGCCCTGCTCATCCGGCGCGCGCCGATGAAATTCGCCGAGTACCTCGACGATGCGTGCCGCCATCCGCGCCCAGTGCTGCCGCGCCATCACGACACCCTCGGCGGCACGACCCGACGATGCCACCTCGATCGCGTCGCCGGGCAGCGCGAGCGCATCGGCCGCATAGCCGGTCAACTGCGTCAACGTCGTACGCGCGATACCCCTCGGCGCTTGCGCAATCAGCGCATCGGCGCGTCCCTCGTCGAGCCAGGTGCGTAATGCGTCGAGCCATGCGTGCCGCTCGGGCGTGCGCCTGCGTCTTGCCGGCGCGAACGGATCGAGCACGCGGCCACCGCCTACAGTGCGCGTCGCCTGCGCGTTGCGCACGATCAGACGGTCGCCCGGCAACGCGCCAAGCGGCGCGTCGAACACGAGTTGCACGCGCGCCCGCTCGCCGGGCCCCAGCGTCTCGCCTTCCAGCAGCGCGACGTTCGCCACGCGGTGCGCGGTGCCGAGATGCACGTGCAGCGGAGACCAGTGATGCAGCGTCAGATCCGCATCGTCGAGCAGACTCAGCTCGCAGTCGATGCGCGTCGCCCCCTCCGCGAGCCTCGCATCGACGATCCAGTCGCCGCGCGCGATCTGCTCGCGGTCGATGCCCGCGAGATTCAGCGCACACCGTTGCCCCGCGTGGCCCTGCTCCGCCGCGCGATTCTGTGCGTGAATGCTGCGCACCCGCACGGGCAGTCCCGCCGGCGCCAGCATCAGCGTATCGCCCACCTGCACGCGGCCCGCGAACACCGTGCCGGTCACGACCGTCCCCTGGCCCGCGAGCGTGAACACGCGGTCGACCGCCAGCCGGAAGAGTCCGTCGTCGCGGCGGCCCTGCCTGGCCATGGCGCGTTCGCGCAGCCAGGCGTCCAGTCTCGCGACGCCTGCGTCGTCGGTCTGCGTGGCGCGCGTTTCGAAACACGGCGCGCCTGCAAGCGTCGTGGGCGCGAGCCATGCGGCAATGTCCTTTCTCACTTCGGCTAGCCGGGCCGCGTCCACGCGATCGGTTTTGGTGAGCGCGACGGCGCCCTCGGTCACGCCCAGCAACTGCAGAATCGCGAGATGCTCGCGCGTTTGCGGCATCACGCCGTCGTCGGCAGCGATCACGAGCAGGGCAAAATCGATGCCGCACGCGCCCGCCGCCATCGTGTGCACGAGCTTTTCGTGGCCCGGCACGTCGATGAAACCCAGCACGTCGCCATTGGCGAGCGGCACATAGGCGTAGCCCAGTTCGATCGAAATGCCGCGTGCCCTCTCTTCCTTGAGCCGGTCGGTATCGACACCCGTCAGCGCGCGGACCAGCGTGGTCTTGCCATGGTCGATATGCCCCGCCGTGCCGACGATCACAGACGCAGCTCCGCGAGTTGGGCAACGAACGCCGCTTCGTCGGCGCTTTCGAGGCAGCGCAGATCGAGCCGCAGCGCGTCGTCGGCAATGCGGCCGATCACGGGGCGCGGCAGCCCACGCAGCGCGCGCTCGAGCTTCAGCAGCGCGCGGCCGCTACCGCTTTTGCCGGCGGCGTGGCGCACGACAAGACCGCTGCTCGGCAGCACGTCCACCGGCAACGCGCCGCTGCCGATCTGGCTGAACATCGGCTCGACAGCCGCCGAGTAGCCGTCGCCCAGCACACGCTGCAAGACGGGCAGCGCACGCTCGGCCGCCGCCTGAATTTCAGCGGCGGGACGCGTGAGCAGGCGCAGCGTCGTGAGCCGTTCGCGCAGGAATTCCGGTGCCTGATAGAGCCTCAGCACCGGTTCCAGCGCGGCCAGCGTGAGCTTGCCCACGCGCAGCGCGCGCTTGAGCGGATGCTTCTTGATCTTCGCGATCAACGCCTTGCGGCCGACGATCAATCCGGCCTGCGGCCCGCCCAGCAACTTGTCGCCGCTGAACGTCACGAGGTCCGCGCCCGCTTCGACGGTCGCGCGCACGGTTGGCTCGGCGGGCAGCCCCCATTGCGTGAGATCGGTCAGCGTGCCGCTGCCCAGATCGACCGCCACGGGAAGACCGCGCGCATGGGCGAGCGGCGCCAGTTCGTCGAGTTCGACGCTCTTCGTGAAGCCGCTGATCGCATAGTTGCTGCAGTGAACCTTCATGAGCAGCGCCGTACGCGGATTGATCGCCGCTTCGTAGTCCTTGAGATGCGTGCGGTTGGTCGTGCCCACCTCGCGCAGGCGCGCACCCGCACGGCTCATGATGTCGGGAATGCGAAACGCGCCGCCAATCTCGACCAGTTCGCCGCGCGAGACGATCACTTCCTTGCGCGAGGCAAGTGCCGAGAGCGCCAGCAGCACGGCCGCCGCATTGTTGTTCACGACGGTCGCGGCCTCGGCGCCGGTCAGCTCGCAGATCAATTCGTCGATCAGGTCGTCGCGGTCGCCGCGCTTGCCCGTTGCGAGATCGAACTCCAGATTCGCCGGTTGCGTGAGCGCCTGCACGACGGCCCGAACCGATTCGTCGGGTAGCAGCGCACGGCCGAGATTCGTATGCAGCACCGTGCCCGTCAGGTTGAACACGGCACGCAACCGGTTTTGCGCGCGGGCGGCCAGTGCGCGTGCCGCGTGATCGATCACACGTTCGAGCGCGAACGGTTCGTCGTCGCCCGCCATCTTCCCCAGCGTGCCCGCCTGCGCTTCGCGCCGCCATTGGTCCAGCGTGGCGCGGATCGCCGCCAGCACCTGCGTGCGCCCGTACGCAGCGATCAAGGTCTGCGCCGGAGCGGAGGCAATCACACGCTCGACGGCCGGCATTCTCGCCAGCCATGCATTGAGCGTGCGCGCGTCACGCTCCGTTTCGTGTCCCACGGCTTCGCTCATCGTGGCTTCGCTCCTCTACTGGTCGGCCGGCACTTCGGGCCACAGCAGAGGGTTCGGGCTCGCGCGACGGTAGCCCGCGTCGCTCATCAGCAGGTCGAGCGTGAGGCTCGCGAGGTCGTCGGCGAGAGGCTCGAAGTCGAAATCCTTCTCCTGATAGCCAATCTTGCGATAGGTGTGGCACTCGTCGCACGATTCGGCCTTGAGCGCGGGGTCGCCGCCGTCGATGCCGTGGTACGCGATGCCTTTGGTCGAATCGCAGTTCGTGCACTTCACGCGCACAACATGCGCCTCGGTCCCGCACAGGCTGCATTGCGTGTAGCGATAGCCCTGGTACGTGCCGCCCACCCGCACGATGCTCGCCACGGGCGGCACGCCGCACATGGGGCATGCGCCGGGCGCATCGACGTAAGGCACGTCCCGCACATCGAGCCGGCTCGCCAGATCGGTCCACACCACCTGCAGGGCAGCCATGACGAAGGGCGCCGTGGCGGGCGCGACTTCGGCGTAGCGTTGCGCGAGCAGCGCATCGGCTTGCGCGTCGAGTTCGGCATCGCTCATCGCGCGCAGCGTATCGAGCACCTTCGCAAGCGCGGGCGCCACAGCGCCCGCCGCTTCCACGTGGTCGACAAGACGCCGCAGCACGTCGCGCCACAGCGGATCGCGCTGCCCCGAAAGCGCGGGCAGAATCGGCATGGCATGGCGCTGCGCGTTCTCGATAGCCTCGCGCTCGGGCATCGGCGCGCTCACGCGTTCGAGCGCGTGCTGCTGCGCGTCGACCAGCACCGCCATGAGCCGCACATAGCCGCCGATGGGATTGTGCTCCGCCAGCTTGCGCAGGCGCGCGGCACGCGTAGCGAAATGCGTCGCGCGCTCGGGCAGACGAATGCGCGGAATCGCGGAGGGATCGAGCGCCTGGATCTCGCCCGGATCGAGAATGCGTTGCGTCACGACCTGGTTTCTCCGAAAACGAAAAAGCCGCCGCGCCCTGCCGGGCCGGCGGCTTGCCGGAACACGCGGGGCCTTGTTGCAAGGGCCCCGCGCAGCCTCTACGCTACTTGATGCTCTCGCGGAACCAGCGTGGATGATGTTTCCTCGCCCAGCCCCATGTGACCGTGCCGCGCGTCATCGCTCCGATCGAGCCTTTCACCCACAGCGCCGCGTAGATATGCACGACGATGCTGACGATCAGGACAAACGCCGCGGCCGCATGCACGACTGCCGCAAGGCGCACCACCTCGATCGGAAACCAGAACGAAAAGTAGCGCCGCCAGATCACGATGCCGCTCGCGAGCAACAGCACGAGACAAGCCACCAGCGTAAAGAATAGCAGCTTCTGTCCCGCATTGTATTTGCCGATTTCGGGCAGCTTGTCCTCGCGATTGTGCAGTACGTCGTCGATCTGCCTGAGCCATTGCACGTCGTTGCGGTCCAGATAATTGTGATGCCAGAAACGCAGCACGAGAATCAGGAACGAGAGGAACATCACGATGCCGATGAACGGATGCAGGATGCGCGTCCACTGGCCGCCGCCGAACAGCGCGGAAAGCCAGAACATGGCGGGATGAAACATCGCGAGACCGGAAAGCGCGAGCAGCACGAAGCTGATCGCCGTGATCCAGTGATTGGTGCGCTCGTTCGGGGTATAGCGCTCGATCAGCCTGGGTTCGTCATTTTGCATCGTCGCGCTCCTCGGGTTCGCCCTTGATGCGGCGCGCTTCGTCGATCGCGGCCGCTTCGTCCTCGGCGCTCACTTCGTTCGGGCCGATCCGCGTGTAGTGGAAAAAGCCCGCCAGCGCGGCCAACGCAATGCCCGCCAGCGCGAGCGGCTTGGCCACGCCCTTCCAGAGCCGCACGAACGGGCTGATGCGCGGACTGTCGGGCAGGCCGTGATAGAGCGAGGGCTGGTCGGCGTGATGCAGCACGTACATGACGTGCGTGCCGCTCACGCCAGGCGGGTCGTAAAGGCCCGCGTTTTCGAAGCCGCGCTCCTTGAGGTCCACGATGCGCTCCGCCGCGTGCTGCTTCATGTCCTCCTTGGTGCCGAACACGATCGCACCGGTAGGACAGGTCTTCACGCAGGCGGGCTCCTGCCCCACGGCCACCCGGTCCGAGCAGAGCGTGCACTTGTAGACGCGATGGTCCTTCTTCGAAAGCCGCGGGATATTGAACGGGCAACCGGCAATGCAGTAGCCGCAGCCGATGCAGTTCTCCTCGTGGAAATCGACGATGCCGTTCGTGTACTGCACGATCGCGCCCGGCGAGGGACAGGCCTTGAGACAGCCGGGATCCTCGCAGTGCATGCAGCCGTCCTTGCGGATCAGCCATTCGAGGTTGCCGTTCGGGTTCTCGTACTCCGTGTAGCGCATCACCGTCCACGAATGCTCGGTGAGATCCATCGGGTTGTCGTAGACCCCGTGGTTCACGCCGATCTCGTCGCGCAGGTCGTTCCACTCCATGCAGGCCGTCTGGCAAGCCTTGCAACCTATGCATTTCGTGACGTCGATGAGCTTCGCCACCGTGCCCGTGACCGGTTCGCGCACGCCCGGCGGCGGCGTGGTGGTCGCGGAAAGGCGCTTGATGTCGAGCGATTGCAGTGCCATGTCTCGCGCCCCCTTATGCCTTTTCGACTTTCACGAGGAACGACTTGAACTCGGGCGTCTGCGAATTGCCGTCGCCCACCGGCGGCGTCAGCGTATTCGTCAGATAGCCCGGTTTCGTCAGCCCCGTGAATCCCCAGTGCAGCGGCACACCCACCGTATGCACCTTCTTGCCTTCGATCGTGAGCGGCTTGATGCGCTTCGTGACCACCGCCACCGCGATCAGGTAACCGCGGTTGCTCGACACCTTCACGCGTCCGCCATCGACCACGCCCACTTCGCTCGCGAGTTCCTCGCCGATCTCCACGAACTGCTGCGGCTGGATGATCGAGTTCAGGCGCGCGTGCTTGGTCCAGAAGTGGAAGTGCTCCGTGATGCGATAGGTGGTGGCGACATGCGGGAACGACTGCGCCGTGCCGAACGTCGCGCGGTCGTCGGGGAACACGCGCGCGGCGGGGTTGCTCGTCGCCTGCGGGTTGTTCGGATGGAACGGGTTGTAGCCGAGCGGATTTTCGAATGGTTCGTAGTGCTCGGGAAATGGCCCCTCGTTCATCTGGTCGCGCGCGAAAAACCTCGCAACCCCCTCTGGATTCATGATGAAAGGCCCCATGCCCAGATCGGGCGCTTCGTCCACTTTGTAGTCGGGGATGTCGGCGCCGGTCCACGCCGCGCCGGTCCAGCCGATCAGCTTGCGCGTGGGGTCGAAGGGCTTGCCCGCCGTATCGCACGAAGCGCGGTTATAGAGCACGCGCCGGTTCGCGGGCCATGCCCATGCCCAGTTCAAGGTCTGTCCAATGCCCGTGGGGTCCGAGTTGTCGCGCCGGCCCATCTGGTTGCCCGCCTGGGTCCACGCGCCGCAGAAGATCCAGCAGCCGCTCGCCGTTGTGCCATCGTCCTTCAACTGCGCGAAGCCCGAAAGCTGCTCGCCCTTCTTCACGAGCACCTTCGTGGGATCCTTCGCATCGGTCTGGTCTGCGAGAGCCTTGCCGTTGTACTCCATCGCAAGCTCTTCCGGTGTCGGGCTCGCGGGATCCGAGTAGGGCCAGCTCAGCTTGAGGATCGGGTCGGGACACTTGCCGCCGTCCTTCTGGTACGCGGCGCGAATGCGCAGGAACAGGCCCGACATGATCTCGAGATCGCTCTTCGCCTCGTAGGGTGCCTCCGCGCCCTTCCAGTGCCACTGCAGCACGCGGCTGGAACTCACGAGCGAACCGTTTTCCTCCGCAAAGCACGTGGTGGGCAGACGGAACACCTCGGTCTGGATCGAAGCCGTATCGACATCGTTGTAGTCGCCGTACTTGTTCCAGAACACCGACGTTTCCGTCTCCAGCGGGTCCATGATGACGAGCCACTTCAGCTTGCCGAGCGCGGCCAGCGTCTTGGCCTTGTCGGGTGCCGAGGCGATCACGTTGAAGCCCTGGCAGATATAACCTGTGAGCTTGTCCTGATTCATGAGCTCGATGGTCTGCAACAGGTCGTACGGCTTGTCGAGCTTCGGCAGCCAGTCGTAGCCCCAGTTGTTGTCCTTCGTCGCGTTGTCGCCCCACCACGACTTCATGAAGCTCACGAAGAAGGCGCCGTAATGCTGCCAGTAGCTGAGCTGGTTCGGCCGCATCGGCTGCGAGGCGCGCTTCTTGATGTAGCTGTCGTAGTCCTGCTCGGCTTCGTTGGGCAACGTCATGTAGCCGGTCAGCAGGTTCGACATCAGGCCGAGGTCGGTGAGCCCCTGGATGTTCGAGTGGCCGCGCAGCGCGTTCATGCCGCCGCCTGCGATGCCGATGTTGCCAAGCAGCAGTTGCACCATGGCGCCGGTGCGGATCATCTGCGAGCCGATCGAGTGATGCGTCCAGCCGAGCGCGTACATGATGGTGCCCGCGCGGCCCGGCACGGCCGTGCTGGCCAGCATTTCGCACACCTTGAAGAATTTTTCCTTAGGTGTGCCGCAGACCTTCTCCACCATCTCGGGCGTATAGCGCGAGTAGTGCTGCTTGAGCAGGTTGTAGACGCAACGCGGGTTCTGCAGCGTGTCGTCCGTTTTCACGAAGCCGTCGTCGCCGGTCTCGTAGTCCCACGACGACTTGTCGGGATACGCGTGCTTTTGCGGATCGTAGCCCGAGTAAATGCCGTCGTTGAACGCGAAATCGTCGCGCACGATGAACGAGAAGTCCGTGTAGTTCTTCACGTACTCGTGCTGGATCTTGTCGTTCGTGAGCAGGTAATTGATGACCCCGCCAAGGAACGCGATGTCCGTGCCGGTGCGGATCGGCGCGTAGAAGTCCGCCACCGAAGCGGTGCGCGTGAAACGCGGATCGACCACGATGAGGCGCGCCTTGCGGTTCGCCTTCGCCTCCGTGACCCACTTGAAGCCGCACGGGTGCGCCTCGGCCGCATTGCCGCCCATCACCAGAATCACGTCCGCATTGCGAATGTCGACCCAATGGTTCGTCATCGCACCACGGCCAAACGTCGGGGCAAGACCTGCCACCGTCGGGCCGTGTCAGACACGCGCCTGGTTGTCGAATGCGAGGAGGCCCATGCTGCGGGCCACTTTGTGCGTGAGGTA
This sequence comes from Paraburkholderia sp. AV2, assembly GCF_054968425.1. Lineage (NCBI taxonomy): Bacteria > Pseudomonadati > Pseudomonadota > Betaproteobacteria > Burkholderiales > Burkholderiaceae > Paraburkholderia > Paraburkholderia sp. AV2. The sequence continues at coordinate 111,942 of NZ_JBANLK010000016.1, read as the reverse complement.
CCCCACCTCGTTGCTGGCCGCCGAAGCGGCGAGCATGCCGACGGAGAGCCAGCGGTTGACGGTCTTGCCGTCCTCCGCCTTTTCGACGAAGTTCGCGTCGCGGTCCTCTTTCAGCCGCTTCGCGATCCCGTCGAGCGCCTCGTCCCACGAAATGCGTTTCCACTCGTTCGATCCCGCCGCCCGGTACTCGGGGTACTTGAGACGGTTCGGACTATGGATGAAGTCGATCAGGCTCGCCCCCTTCGGGCAGAGCGTGCCGCGGTTGACCGGATGATCGGGATCGCCCTCGATGTGGATGATGCTGGCCGTGGCGTTCTTCGCGCCGTCGCCAAGACCATACATGAGGATCCCGCAGCCGACCGAGCAGTACGGACAGGTGTTGCGGGTTTCGGTAGTACGCGCCAGTTTGTATTGGCGGACCTCGGCAAGCGCGTTGTCGGGCGCGAAGCCCATCAACGCGAGGCTGGAACCTGCCAGCGATGTTGCCGTGACCTTGAGGAACTGGCGCCGGGACATTTGCAGCATGGTGCGTCCTCGGCCTGTCGAGTTGTGGGTGATTTTCAGTATAGGCGGATTTCAGCGACGGATCACGGAAGCTGCGCAAAGGCACAGCCAAAGCGCGCCCGGGAGCCGCGCTTGCTAATATTGAGACAAAACAGGCACGCGGAACGGACATCATGGCCACGCTCTCTTCGGAACGACTGCAAGCCGCCGCGCGCAAGGAAGCGTCCTGGGTCGTGGGCGCCTTCCGGCAATTCTTCAAGGACCGCTGCCCGGCGCTCGCCGCGGGCATCGCGTTCTATTCGGCCTTTTCGCTTGCGCCAACGCTCGTCATGGTGATCGCCGTGGCCGGCTGGTTCTTCGGCGACGCCGCCGCGCGCGGCGAGTTGTTCCGCGAGGTTCACAACGTCCTCGGCGACGATGCCGCCGCCGGCATCACGACCATCGTGCAAAACGCACACCGCGCGGGCAAGGCCGGCGGCATCGCCACGATCATCTCGCTGTCCTTGCTCGCCGTCGGCGCCTCGGCCACGTTTTCGTCGCTGCACGCGGCGCTCAATGTCGTCTGGCCGCCGGACGGCACGCGCGCCTCGAGCGTATTCGCGCTCGTGCGGGTGCGGCTGATCTCGTTCTCGCTCGTGCTGGGCGTTGCGTTCCTGTTGATCGTCTCGCTCGTGCTGGACGCGGCGATCACCTTCGTCGGCCAGTGGCTGTGGGGCAACTCGCCCTATGTGATCATCGGAAATCTGCTGCAGCTCGCGGTCGGACTGATCGTGCTGGCCGCCGCGTTCGCCGCGCTCCTGCGTTTCCTGCCCGACGCCAACGTGCTCTGGCGCGATGCCATGGTGGGCGGCGGCGTCGCCGCCGTGCTGTTCTCGGCAGGCAAGAAGCTGTTCGCGCTCTACCTCGCCCATGCCGGCATGGCCACCGCGTTCGGCGCCGCCGGTTCGCTCGCCGTGCTGCTGATGTGGCTGTACTTTTCCGCGGCCGTGCTGCTGCTCGGCGCCGAGTTCTCCGCGGCGCGCGGGCGGCTGCACGATCCGCGCGGCGCATGGGGTTTCCTCGAGGAAACGCCGCCCGGCAGCCGCGCCAAGCTCGCCTCGGTGCTGGCCGCGTCGACCATCGTCAAGCCCCATGACCCCGCCGCTGCACCCCCCGGTACGCTTTCCGTGCCGATCGGAAACAACCCGGTTGCGGCGACCGGCGAAGTGCCCCTGTATGCCGCTGCCTCGGCCGCCGCACACGACGATGCGCCGCACGCCGGAACACCGCTGCGCGCCATGGCGCAGGCCAGCGCGCGGGGCGGCGCGTTCGGGCGACGTCCCGGCGCCGTTCTGCAGATTGGACGCTCGGTGGTGCGGATGGAAGACGGCGCGACCCGGGCCGCCGCGCAGACACTGGTTCGCGCGGGACGCACGGTCGTCGCCGCGGATCGCTACGTCAAGCGGCATCCGTGGAGTACGGTGTTGCTCGCCGCAGGCGCCGCCATCGCGATGACGGCTGCCGCGGGGCGCCGCAACGGCGCCGGCGAGGACAGCGAGGCGGACGCAACGCTTCCCTCGACCCAGGAGAAAAACTGACAATCAGCTAACTTATTATCGTCACAAATTACAATAATTAAAAATTGCGATTCAATCTGGAAAAAGCAGGTACGACTCATCCATGCCCCACCCATCAAGGCATCGATGTATTTGTCAGCTTTTTGCCACAGTCTGAACTTTTCATTTCTTTCAATTTATACAACTGCGTTATTCTCCATCGCGCAATAACGAAACCCTCATCTGCGTGGAGAAATCTGGATGAAACGCGTCGCCTTCTCGACCCTCTCGCTGGCCATGCTGACCGGCGCCGGTGCGGCCCATGCCCAAAGCAGCGTGACCCTCTACGGTGTGATCGACGAGTCGATCCAGTGGGCCCACAACACCACGAATTCGAACGCCCCGGGCCAGAACCAGAATCTGGTCGGCATGTACGGCGGCAACATCTCGGGCAACCGCTGGGGCCTGAAGGGCACGGAAGACCTGGGCGGCGGCCTGCAGGCGATCTTCCAACTGGAAAGCGGCTTTGACATCAATACCGGCGCGGCCGGCCAGGGCGGCAAGATGTTCGGCCGCCAGGCCTTCGTCGGGCTTGCTTCGGATCACTACGGCACGCTCACGCTGGGCCGCCAGTACGACCCGCTCGTCGACATGATCCAGCCGCTTACCGACGACAACGACTTCGGCAGCACGTTCGCGACGCCGGGCGACGTCGACAACAACGACAACAGCTCGCGCACGAACAACGCGATCAAGTACACCTCGCCGCTTCTGGACGGCTTCCAGTTCGAAGGCATGTATGCCCTGGGCGGCGTCGCCGGCTCGAACGGCTCGGGACAGAGCTGGGGTGCGGCAGGCACCTACGCCATCGGCTCGTTCAACATCGCGGCCGGCTACTTCATGATGGACAACGCGTCGTCGCTGGCCGACCGCACCGGAACGGACGGCACGGTGGGCTGGGCGTCAGGCTCGACATCGGGCGCCATGTTCGACAGCCAGATCAACCAGGCCTATGCCTCGGCGAAGTCGGTCGGCACGGCGGCGGTGGCGGCGCAGTACGTCACGGGCCCATTCACGTTCGCCGCGCGTTACAGCAACGTCCAGTTGAAGGCCGACGGCTTCTCGACGTTCGCCACGACGCAGCGCTACAACGTCGCCGGCGGCTACTTCGGCTATCAGGTGAACCCGGCCGTGCTGCTCGGTCTCGGCTACACCTACACGCACGGCTCGGGCAATGCGTCGAACACCTATAACCAGGTCTCGCTCGGCGCGGACTACAACCTGTCGAAGCGTACCGACCTGTACGCGCTCGCGGCATATCAGCACGCCAACGGCCAGCAGCCGGGCGCGGCCTCCGGCACATCCGCGGGCGCATCGATCGGTTCGTACGGGTACAACTCGGCTTCCAGCTCGCAGGAACTGGTCAGCCTCGGCATTCGCCACAAGTTCTAATAGAACGGCACAGCCGGGCTTCGGCCCGGCGTCAGAGCCGGTTCCCAACCGGTTCCGGCCGTGTCAGAATGGCGTGGCCGCTAAAAACCACACGCTTAACGGAAAAACCAGCCTTCGGTGCAAGCCAAGGCTGGTTTTTTCATGGGCGCAAGAAGACCCTCATGCGAAGCAGGCGCAGCAAAAAAACCGGCAGCAAGGTCAGTCATCCATAACATTCGCGTATGACCCATCGGCCGTATCCTCTCGCGAAGCGCTGTCCACGCGGATCGAACGACGCCCGGCGAGCGCGCATGAAAAATCCCCGCGAGCTCGACACCGGCGGGGATTTTTGGGTACTGACTCGCACACAGCCTCGCGGCTGCGGAAAACGGTGCTTACGCAGCCGCTGCGTCCTTCAGCTTCTTCAGTGCGCGTGCCTTGATGCGAACCGAGGCGGGCTTCGCCGGGAACCAGCGCTCCTGGCCCGTGAACGGGTCCTTGCCGAAGCGCTTCTTCTTCGCCGGCACGGCCTGCACGACGATCTTCAGAAGACCCGACAGCGTGAATTCGCCGGCGCCCTTCTTGTGGACCGAACCGAGGATCGTGTCTTCCAGAGCGGCGAGCACGGCCTTGGCGGCCTTCGGCTCGACACCGGCGCGCTCAGCGACGTGAGCAGCCAGCGAGGCCTTCGTGAAGGTGTCCTTGATCGGCGACGGAGCGCCAGACGCCTTCACGGCGACCTTCTTAGCTGCGGCCGTCTTGGCCGGTGCTTTCTTTGCAACAACCTTCTTGGCCGGGGCAGCTGCCTTTTTGGCCACTTTCTTTGCGGAAGTCGGCATGTTTCTCCTACCAGTGTTGGTCAGTGAATCGGCGAAGCACCGCAGAATGCATGTACTTCAACGGCGGATTCTACAAGCGCGCAAGCGTTTTGCGTGACTCTTTTGCATTGTCGAAGCAAATTTGTTGCGCGGCGCTGACTGCCGTGTGCATTTTGACGCCTGTTTACAGGGGTAATCGTGCTCGCCAGACTCCTCGAATACCCTGGACAGGCGCTCGCGAAGCCTGGCGCCGCGATGCAAGAAGGCGAACCGTATGGCGTTTTTCTGCGGGCGAGCGCTGCGCTGCGTATGACGAGCCCGAAGAAAAAAGCCCGGACACGTCGCGGACGTCCGGGCTTTTCGGCGGCTAGCCGGCTATCCGGCACGGCCTGAATGCAGGCAGCTTCGCTGCCGACGTTCGCTCAATGCGCGCCTTCGTGCTGCGCGGCGACCTGGGCCACCCGTTGCGCGCCGGCCTCGTGATGCTCGCGCGACAGGCGGCGCATCAGCGGCAGCAGCACGATGGCGACAAGCGTGCCCAGCGCGGCGAGCCAGCCGAGTCCTGAGAAGAGGTGCGTATAAAGCGGCAGCGAAACGAGCGGATCGAGCTCGCCGGAGGGCATCTGCGCGAAATTCGCGACCACGCTGCCGAGATACTGCGAAACGCCGCTGGCCACGAAATACGCACCCATCATGAAGCCGCTCATGCGCGCCGGCACGTAGCGCGCGATCATGGCGAGGCCGAGCCCGCTCACGAGCAGTTCGCCGAGCGAGTAGAGCCCATAGCCGCCCACCATGAACCAGGACGAGACACGTCCCGCCACGGCGTAGTTTCCGCTCGCCGCGAACACGAAGAAGCCCGCCGCAACCACCGCGAAACCCAGCGCATACTTCACCGCCACCGGAAAATCGCGTCCGTGCCGCGCGAGCGACGTATAGAGCGAAGCGAGCACCGGCGAAAGCAGCATGATCCAGATGGGATTGAGCGCCTGGAACTGGGCCGCGCTCCACTTGAAGAGCGACACGCCGAACAGCGAGAACTGCGGATCGACGTTGCGCAGCGCAAAGAGCGTGAGCGAGGTCGACATCTGCTGGTAGAACACGAAGAAAAGGATCGCCTGCAGCGTGAGGATCAGCGCGGCGGCAAGGCCCGCGCGCTCGGCGCGCTGTGAGCGCACGAGCATCCACGCGAACACCGCGAGCACGGCAACGCCCGCGGCATAGACGCAGGCCACGGCCACCGCCTTGTGCTGCAGCACGAACAGCGTCGCCGCGCCCAGCGCGACGGCGCCTACGGCAACGAGCGCGGCCCGGCGGTAGTTCAGCGGCGCATCGTCGGGCACGGAACCAATATGCGCGAGCGTGCGGCGCATCAGCAGGAAGTTGAGCACGCCCAGCAGCATGCCCGCGCAGCACACCGCGAATGCCGCGTGCCAGCCCCATTGGTCCTTGATCCACGGCGTGGCGAGCATCGACACGGTCGAGCCGATGTTCACCGCCATGTAATAGATGGTAAAGGCGCTGTCGAGACGCGCATCGTCGCCTTCGTAAATGCGGCGCACGAGGTTGGCCGCGTTCGACTTGAAGAGCCCGTTGCCCACCACGATCACGGCGAGCGAGGCGAACATGTGATGGAGGCTGTCGTCGGGCATCGCGAGCATGAGATAGCCGGCCGCGAGAATCAGCGCGCCCGCGACCATCGAGCGGCGCGCGCCGAGAATCTGGTCGCCTATCCAGCCGCCGATGGCCGGCGCCGCATAAACGAGCGCCGTGAAGGCGCCCCACGTGAGATTTGCCTGGCTGTCTTCAAAGCCGAGCTTGCTCACCATGAAAAGGACGAGCAGCGCGGCCATGCCGTAAAAGCCGAAGCGCTCCCACATTTCAATCAGGAAGACCGTCGTGAACGAACGGGTCTGGGAACGGGTTGGCGAAGCGGGGGTAGTCATTGTTCTCCTTGCCTGAAAACGCATCCGATATGGGTGCCGACCTCGTGCAATGGGGCGGCGGCACCCTGCCTGGCAGGCATTGCGCCTTTTTTGGCAGCCCCGGGCAAAGTCGCGGCAATAGAGTGGCGGCATGGACGGCAACCGCCGCCTTTCCCCCCTTCTCTCGCACGGGATTTCGCCATGGCACTCCAGATCGGCTTTCTCATCTTTCCTCGCGTGCAACTGCTCGACCTTACAGGGCCTTACGACGTGCTCGCGTCGATGGCGGACACCGAGGTCCGGCTTATTTCGAAAACGCGCGACTGTATCACGTCAAATACAGGCCTGGTCATGAGGTCCGATACCAGTTTCGAGGACTGCCCGCCGCTCGACGTGCTCTGCGTGCCTGGCGGCAGTGGCGTGGGCGACCTGATTCCCGATCAGGAAACGCTCGCGTTCCTGCGCCGTCAGGCCGCGCATGCGCGCTACATCACCTCGGTCTGCACGGGTGCGCTCGTGCTGGGCGCGGCCGGCCTCCTGCGCGGACGCCGCGCCACCACGCACTGGGCCTTCCACGCGCTGCTCGAGCCATTCGGCGCGATCCCTGTACGCGAGCGCGTGGTACGCGACGGCAATGTCATCACAGGCGGCGGCATTACGGCCGGCATCGATTTCGCGCTGACGCTCGCGGCGGAGCTGATCGGCCGCGAAGCCGCCGAAGCGTTGCAGCTCGAACTCGAATATGCGCCGGCGCCCCCCTTCGATGCGGGCAGCCCCGACACCGCGCCGCGTGCGGTCGTGGAGCGGGTGCGCGCCGCAAACGCGGCGTCGGTGGCGGCGCGCACGCGGCTCGTTCACGAGGCGGCGGCGCGACTCTAGCGCTGCAACGGCAGCAACGCAGAGGATGACGAATGAAACCTGGCCGCATGACCGGGCGCCACACCGCGGCAACGTCGACGGAATTCCATGAAGGGGATGGGACAGATTGAGGACATGACGGCGTCGAAACGATTACGCTTGCCTTGACGTCACCCGCTGGTTGGCCGCCCACGCATCGCTCGTTGCGATGGCGAGGCACAACCGCGAGGTCCAACCGGCAAGGAGCCGCAGATGGAAGTTGCAATCGACGAGGCACGCCGCTTCGCCACCGACGTGCTGGCCAAACTTTCGGTGCCGCCCGACATCGCCGCCGATGTCGCCGACCACCTGATCGAATCCGACCGCGTGGGCTACGCGAGCCACGGCCTCTCGATCCTGCCGAACTACCGGCTCGGGCTCGAAGCGGGATTCGTCACGCCCGACGGCCGCCCGGAGCGGGTCGTGGACCGCGGCAGCCTGATCGCCTACGACGGCCATCATGGCTTCGGCCAGCACGTGGGCAAGATCGTGATCGACGACGCCATCGCGCGCGTGCGCGAGCACGGCCAGTGCATCGTGACGCTGCGCCATAGCCATCACCTCGGGCGCATGGGACATTACGGCGAGATGGTCGCGCAGCACGGTTACGTGCTGCTCGCCTTCAGCAACGTGGTGAACCGGCCGCCCGTCGTCGCGCCCTATGGCGGACGCGAGGCGCGCCTCACGACCAATCCGCTATGCTTCGCAGGCCCGCTGCCAGGCGGGCGCCCTCCATTCGTCGTGGATATCGCGACGAGCGCCATTGCCGTCAACAAGGCGCGCGTGCTCGCGGAAAACGGCCGCCCCGCGCCGCCCGGCACGATGATCGACGCCAACGGCGACCCGAGCACCGACCCGAACGTGCTGTTCTCCGACCCGCCCGGCGCGCTGCTGCCGTTCGGCGCGCACAAGGGCTATGCGCTCGGCCTCGTCGCCGAACTGCTGGCCGGCGTGCTCTCGGGCGGCGGCACGATCCACGCGGACAATCCGCGCAACGGCATCGCGACCAACAACCTGTTTGCGCTCGTACTCGATCCGCAAGTGGACTTCAACCAGACGTGGCGCTCGCAGGAAGTCGAGACCTTCCTCGACTATCTGCTGGGGTGCCCGCCGCAGCATCCCGACGCGCCGGTGCAATACCCCGGCCAGTACGAGGCGGAGAACCGCGCGCGCCATACGCTCACGATCGATCTTCCGGATTCCGTGCAAAGAACGTTTGGCGAACTCGCCGCGCAACTGGGCGTGACGCCGCTCGCGGCAGCCCGCGCGTCGTAAGCGGCGCCTGCGGGCGGCGGGCCTCCCGGTTCGAGACTCGCCGGGCAGGAGCAAGACGGCCGCGCGGAACGCGACTTGCTGTGCGCTGCGGCGCCGGCAACCTGCCCGCCTTCCGCTCAACCTCATCCGAGAGTCATGCTCAAGCCCATCCGTCTTTTTGTCCCGTCTTTTCAGAGCCGCACACAGCGCCCGCATGCCGGAGCGCTCGCGTCGACCCTCGCGCTGTGCCTCGCGCTCGCCGCCGCGCCGGCAGCGTACGCGTCGGCAACGGCCACCGACACAGCAGCGGCGAGTGCAACACCGGCATCGACGCCGGCTCCGCCGACCCGGATTACAGAGGCCGGGCAGGATTTACCGGCTACGCCGCTGCCGCCGTCGGAACTCTACGGCGCGCTCTACCGCGACGTCGAGCTTGCCCAGATCTACCCCGACAGCAAGACGTTCGCTGACATGATCCCCAACGCGCCGCCCGCGCAGATCGTTGCCGCCTACACGGCCTGGCGGCAACAGAACAGCGCGTTGCAGGACCCCGCTGCCCGCAAGGCCGCGCTCACGCAGTTCGTCGAACGCAACTTCACGGCCCCGGCGCTGGCCGACGATCACTACGTTTCCGATCCGAACCAGAACGTCGCGGCCCATATCGACACGCTCTGGAACGTGCTGCGCCGCGGCCCGGACGCCGCGCAGCACGCGGATTCGTCGCTGCTGCCGCTGCCGTATCGCTACGTCGTGCCGGGCGGCCGCTTCAACGAGATCTACTACTGGGACTCGTACTTCATCATGCTCGGCCTCGAAGCAAGCGGACGGCACGACCTCTCGCTCGACGAGCTCAACAACTTCGCCACGCTGATCGACCGCTACGGCCACATTCCGAACGGCAATCGCAGCTACTATCTCAGCCGCTCGCAGCCGCCGTTCTTTGCGCAGATGGTGAGCCTCGTCGCGGAACGCGACGGCGACGCCGTGTATCTGCGCTACCTGCCGCAACTGCGCAAGGAGTACGACTACTGGATGGACGGCGCGGACAGCGTGAAGGCGGGCGACGCGGCGGGCCACGTCGTGCGCCTTGCCGACGGCACGCTCCTGAACCGCTACTGGGACGCGCGCGATACGCCGCGCGACGAGTCGTACCGCGAAGACGTGCTGACCGCGCAGGCCACGCCGCAGCGCGATCCCGCCGATCTGTGGCGCAACCTGCGCGCGGGCGGCGAAACGGGCTGGGATTTCAGCTCGCGCTGGCTCGCGGACAACCGTACGCTCGGCACCATCGACGTGACCTCGCTCGTGCCCGTCGACCTGAACTGTCTGCTGGTCGTGCTCGAACGCACGCTCGCGAAGGCCTATGGAATCCAGGGCGACGCCGGCGATGCGCAGGCGTTCTCGCAGCGCGCACAGCGCCGCGCCGCCGCAATCGAACGCGTGCTGTGGGATCCAAAACTGCATGCGTTCGGCGACTACGATTTCGTGCAGCACACACTCACGCATCGCCTCACCGCGGCCACCGTCTATCCGCTCTATGCGGGCGTCGCCACGCGCGGCGAGGCGCGCGAAGTGGCCGCCGCCGTGCGCGCCGGACTGCTCCGGCCAGGGGGCCTCGCCACGACCCAGGTGTCGAGCGGCCAGCAATGGGACGAGCCCAACGGCTGGGCGCCGCTGCAATATCTCGCGATCATGGGACTGCGCCGCTATGGCGAAAACGCGCTCGCGCAGACCATCGCTACACGCTGGGTCGCGACGAACCTCGTCTATTACCGGCACACGCACAAGCTCGTCGAAAAATATGACATAAGCGCGGCGGCAGCGAAGGCTTCATCGGCGGGCGGCGGCGAATATCCGCTGCAGGACGGCTTCGGCTGGACCAACGGCGTGTTGCGCGTGCTGCTGCTCATGTATCCGCACGCCTCCACACCGGTAACGCCGGCCATAGGTGCGCCGGCCGCGCCGTGAAACCGTGCCGGCTGAACCAGGCACGGCGTTTGCTGTTTCCTTTCGGCATGGCGGTCGGCGGCCTGCGCGCACAACGCGCCGCCGGGCCGCCGCTACGGCCCACCGGGCGTGGTGCATACCGCACGCCTTAGGCGTATGCTGATTACGACTACTACGATATAGACGTCCGGCTTGCGCCGTTCGACCGCGATGAACGCCTCCGCTCCCGCCCCAGGTTCCCAGTCCGCGCCGCGCGTGACGGTGGTCGTGTTGACGCGCAACCATGTTCGCCAGACTGTCGATACCGTCGCTCGCCTCCTCGCGCTGCCGGAGCACCCCGACGTGATGGTGGCCGACAACGGCTCGAGCGATTCCACCGTCGGCCTGCTCGCCTCGCTGTTTCCGCAGGTGCACATCGTCCAGGGTCTGCGCGACCTCGGCATGGCCGGTTTCAACCGTGCCGTCACACTCGCGCAGACCGATTACGTCGCCTGCTGCGACGACAGCACCTGGTTCGCGCCGGGTGCGCTCGCGAGCGCGGCCCAGTTGCTCGACGCGCACCCGAACGTCGCCGTCCTGAGCGCCCGCGTTGCCGACGAGGGCAAACGGGAGATTCATCCGGCCTGCCAAATGTTCGCCGCCACCTCCCCCGGCAGCGAGGGCCTCGCCGGCCCCGCGCTCGCGAGCTTCATGCCGGGCGCCTGCCTCTTCCGCGCGGACGTGTTCCGCGAATTCGGCGGCTACGACGAGCGGCTCGCGCGCGGCGGCGCCGAAGAGCTCGCCGCGCTCGACGTGCTGTCCGCCGGACACGCAATCGTCTATTGCGAGGGCGCGCTCGCGCATCGCGAGCCGCTCTATCGCTGGTTCACGCGCGCGCAGCATTGCACGCTCGCGCGCAACGCCGCGTGGGTCGCTTGGATGCGCCTGCCGGCACGCGACGCGCTCGCCGCCACCGGCCACGCACTCGCGGTCTTCGCGCGCCAGCGCTCGCTCGGGCCGGCGGGCTTCGCCCTGCTGCGCGGCGCGTTCTGGACACTGCGCCGCCGCCGCGTGGTGCCGCCGCATGTCGTGCTGCTCACGCGCCAGGTGCGCCGCGCCCAACACCAGGTGCGCCTCGGCATTCCCGCGATGGCCGAGAAGTACGATCGATCGGGACAGCGTGCATGGTAAGCTGCCCCGCCTGAACGGCCCTTCATTCATCCAAGGACCATGACGACGCCCGAGCCCGGCATCGCCCAGCAGCCCGGTTCCGCCCGGAAGGACGCGAACTTTGCCGCCGTCGGTCACAACGACCGCCGTTTCGAGGCGCTCGTGCAGCCCATCGAGGACTACGCGATCTTCCTGCTCGATCCCGGCGGCAACGTCGCGACCTGGAATCGCGGCGCCCAACGCATCAAGGGCTACGAGGCGCACGAGATCGTCGGCCAGCATTTCTCGCGCTTCTATACCGAAGACGCCAAAGCGCGCCGCTGGCCCGAGCACGAGCTCGAACAGGCCGTGCTCCATGGCCGCTTCAACGACGAAGGCTGGCGCGTGCGCAAGGACGGCTCGATGTTCTGGGCCAATGTCGTCATCACCGCGCTGTACGAGCAGGACGGCTCGCTCGCGGGCTTCGCGAAGGTCACGCGCGACCTCACCGTCGAACGCCGCCAGGTCGAGGCGCTGCGCCAGTCGGAGGAGCGCTTCCGCCTGCTCGTGGAGAACGTCGGCGACTACGCCATCTTCATGCTCGACCCCGAGGGCTTCGTGGTGAGCTGGAACAGCGGCGCGACCAACCTGAAGGGCTATCGCCCGGCCGAGATCGTGGGCCAGCATTTTTCGGTGTTCTATCCAACCGAGGACGTGGCCGACGGCGTGCCCGAACGCGAGCTGCGCCGCGCCGCCGGCCAGGGCCGTTCGGTGAGCGAAGGCTGGCGCGTGCGCAAGGACGGCTCGATGTTCTGGGCCTACGTCACGATCACGGCCATCCACGACAGCCAGGGACGCCTCTCCGGTTTCGCGAAGGTCACGCGCGACATGACCGAAAGCCGCCGCAACGAGGAGCTCGAACATTCGAGCGAGCAGATGAAGCAGTTCCTCGCGCTGCTCGCCCACGAACTGCGCAATCCGCTTGCACCCGTGCGCAACGCCGTCGCCGCGATGCGTCTTGCGCAGCACGCGAGCCCCGAAACGCGCCGCGCGGGCGACCTCATCGAACGGCAGATCGCGCATCTCACGCGGCTCGTCGACGACCTGCTCGACGTCGGCCGCATCACGTCCGGCAGGATCGAACTGCGCGAAGCGCCGCTCGATCTGCACGAGGTGATCGCGCACGCGGTCGAAGCGGCCCAGCCTTTCACCGCCGCGCGCGAGCAGCAGGTGATCGTGCAGCTACCGGCGAGCGCGCTGCGGATGATCGGCGACCACACGCGGCTCGTCCAGGTGCTGCAGAACGTGCTGCACAACGCCTCGAAATTTTCGCCCGACGGCAGCCGCATCACCATTGACGTGCATGCCGGCGCGCGCACCGTACAGATTCAGGTGCGCGACAACGGATGCGGCTTGCGGCCCGGCACCTTCGAATCGATCTTCGGTCTCTTCAGCCAGGACCGCTCGATGCCCGGCCCGAGCGAAAACGGTCTGGGCATCGGCCTGATGCTCTGCCGCTCGCTCGTCGAACTGCACGGCGGCACGATCTCGGCGACGAGCGCAGGGCCCGGCACCGGCAGCACTTTCACGATCCGCCTGCCGCTCGAGCGCGCCGGCGCATATATGCCGGCGGCTCAGCCGCCGGCGCCCGCGCAGACGGCGCGCGATCTCCACGCATCGCACGCACCGCCCGCGCTGCGCGTGCTGATCGTGGACGACAATCGCGACTCCGCCGACAGCCTGGCCATGCTGCTCGAACTGAAGGGACACGAGGTACGAGTGGCGTATAGCGCCGGGCACGCCCACGAGCAGGTGCAGGACTTCACGCCCGACGCGGCGCTGATCGACATCGCCATGCCCGAGATCGACGGCTATGCGGCACTGCAGGCATTGCGTGCCCATGCGCCGCTCGCGCGCACGCTGTTCGCCGCGATGACGGGCTTCGGCCAGGCCGCCGACGTCGAACTCACGCGCACGGCGGGCTTCGAAATGCATCTGGTGAAGCCCGTGGACGTCGCGCTGTTCGACGAGGTGCTCGCGCGGGCCGCCGAGCGGCGCGCTCAGGTCGTGACCGGCGCGACCGGTACGAACTGGCGGTAATCCACCTGCGGGCCGCGCACGACGATCGCCGTGGCCTCGGGCACCTCCGCCCAGGCGTCGGGCAGATCGACGAGCGGCTCGGAAACGATCAGATAGGCGTCGTCGCCGGCGGCCGTAATGCGCGGGTCGTCGGGATAGAGTTCGTGCAGATGCCTGAACGACGTGCTGTGATAGAGCGAACGCGACTTGCCTTCGCTCGAATAGCGCACCGCCACCATCTGCTCGCCGTCGGTCGCGACCACGGTCATGTTGAGCGGATTCTCGATTCCGTGGCTGCGCGCCTTCGCCTCGACGAAACCGACCATGCGTTCGAGCGCCGGCACCGGTTCGTGCTCGAGGCCGAACGACATCGCAAGATAGAACATCACCTCCGAATCCGTCGATCCTTCGAGCCCGTTGAAGCGCCCCGGATCGATCGCCACCAGCAGATCGCGGCGCACGATCGGAAAGTTCTCGATCAGCCCGTTATGGGCAAAGAGCCAGCGCCGGTGCCGGAACGGATGGCAGTTGGTCTCCTGCACCGGTGTGTGCGTGGCCGAGCGAATGTGCGCGATGAACATCGGCGCTCTCACGGCGCGCGCGAGTTCGTGCAGGTTATGGTCGTTCCAGGCGGGCTGGATGCTTCGATAGCGATAGGGAATGTCGTGCGACTGCTGATACCAGCCGAGACCGAAACCATCGCCGTTGGTGGTCGTCGCACCGAGCTTCGAGTGCAGAGCCTGGTCGATCAGCGAATGGCGCGAGCGGAACAGCACGGTTTGCAGATGAACGGGGTTGCCCGAATAGGCGAGCCAGCGGCACATGACGCACTCCTCTGTAACGGCGTACTCACTTCGTGACGTGCAGGGCCGCGATCGGCGTGAGGAAACCGTCGAGGCCGGTCAGGATGATCTGCACGCCGATGCACAGCAGCAGAAACGACGACACGCGCATGGCGACGCGCGTGCCCTCCACGCCGAGGTATTGCGCAAGGCGCGCCGCCCGGCTGTAGACGTAATAGATAACGATCATCACGAGCACCGAAATGGCGACCGAGGCGATGCTCGATATCAGCCACGCCGAAAGCTTGTGCGTGCGGTTCGCGTTCAGCGCGATAGCGGTGGCGATCGAGCCGGGCCCCGTGGTGAGCGGCACCGTGAGCGGAAAGAAGGCCTTGCCGGAAGCCGACTCGGCATTGAGGGCCTTGAGCGCGGCTTCGTCGGCCGGGCGCGGCGCGGCTTCGGGCGCGTTGAGCATTTGCCAGCCGCTCACGGCCACGGCAAGTCCGCCGCCAATGCGCAGCGCCTCCATCGAAATGCCGAAGAAATGCAGAATGGGCGTACCGACGAAGAACGCCACGATCAGAACGAAGAATGCGTTCATCGCCACGCGCTTGGCGAGCAGGCGCCGCTCCTCGTCGCTGAACGTGGCCGTGCGGTCGAGAAAGACGAACGCAACGCCGACAGGATTGATGATGCTGATCAGTCCGGTGAAACCGAACAGAATGTCTGAAATCAGGCTCTCGATCATGGAGTCGATCCGGTTTGGGCCAGGCCGGCCGGGGCAGTGCCGCCACGGCGGCCGGGCTGCCAGAAGTGTAACTGGATCGGCGGCGCGCGTGACGGCTCGGTGCCAGGCGCGCGGCTTCACAATCCCGCTTGCAATCCCGCGCCGCACCATGCTTTCGAAAGACATACGGTCATTTTTGAAGCCTTTACGCCGCAGTCCCGCCCGGCATAGAGTGACCGAACCGTCTTTGGCCACGCGATCGTTCTTGCCTGGAAGAGGAGTTGTCCATGTCACTGAAGCTGCTCGCCGCCCTGCCCTTCATCGGCATCCTGCTCGGCGTGCCGTTCGTCAACCGCACCGAACCGCTCGTGCTCGGCATGCCGTTCGTGCTCGCGTGGATCGTCATGTGGGTCGTGCTGACCTCGGCGATCATGGCCGTCGTCTACCGGCTCGATCCCGCCCATCGCCAGGCCGGGATGCAGGCGGACCCCGAGGCCGACAACGCGGGCGAGGCGCGATCATGAGCGCGCTCGTGCTCATCGCGGCAGTCACGCTCGTCGCGCTCGGCCTCGGCATGCGCGCGCGGCGCGGCCACGACATGGATCTCGAACAGTGGTCGGTGGGAGGCCGCAGCTTCGGCACGGCCTTCGTGTTCCTGCTCATGGCCGGCGAGATCTACACCACCTTCACGTTCTTGGGCGGCAGCGGCTTCGCCTACGGCAAGGGCGCGCCCGTCTATTACATCCTCGCCTACGCCACGCTCGCGTACATCCTCTCGTACTGGATGCTGCCGCCCATCTGGCGCTACGCGAAAACGCACCGGCTCGTCTCGCAGCCGCACTTCTTCGCGCGCAAATACCAGAGCCCCGCGCTCGGCGTGCTCGTCGCGCTCGTGGGCGTGACCGCTCTCGTGCCCTATCTCGTCCTGCAACTGAAGGGACTCGGCATCATCGTCGCGACGACCTCGTACGGCGCCATCCCCTCGACGGCCGCCATCTGGACCGGCGCCGTCGTCGTCACCGCCTATGTGATCGTCTCGGGCGTGCGCGGCTGCGCATGGAATTCGGTCGTCAAGGATGGGCTGATCCTCGGCGTGGCGATCTTTCTCGGCCTCTATCTGCCGATCCACTACTACGGCGGCCTCGGCGACATGTTCCACGCCATCGACGCGGCGAAGCCCGGCTTCCTGGCGTTCCCGGCCAAAGGGCAGAGCGTGACGTGGTTCCAGTCCACCGTGCTGCTCACGGCGCTCGGCTTCTTCATGTGGCCGCACAGCTTCGGCTCGGTCTATACCGCGAAGGACGAACGCATCTTCCGGCGCAACGCCATGCTGCTGCCGCTCTATCAGTTGATCCTGCTGTTCGTGTTCTTCTGCGGCTTCGCGGCCGTGCTGAAGGTGCCCGGCCTCAAGGGCGCCGACATCGACCTCTCGCTCTTCCGGCTCTCGCTGCAGACCTTCGATCCGTGGGTGATCGGCATCATCGGCGCGGCGGGCGTGCTCACGGCGCTCGTGCCGGGCTCGATGATTCTCACCACGGCGTCCACGCTGCTCGCCAACGACGTCTATCGCGGCGCGATGGCCAAGCGTGCCGACGACGCCCGCGTCGCCCGCCTCGCGCGCTTCCTCGTGCCGGTGATCGCGCTCGTCGCCGTGGGCTTTACGCTCAAGGGCGGCGATACCATCGTCGCCCTGCTGCTGATGGGCTACAGCTTCGTGACGCAGCTCTTTCCCGCGCTCGTGTGCAGCCTCGCGCCGCGCAACCGCGCCACGAAACAGGGGGCGTTCTGCGGGATTCTGGCCGGCGTGGCGGTGGTCGTCGCGACCACGCTCCTGCACGTGAGCGTGGCGCAGCTCATGCCGTTTGCGCCGGACGCGCTCAAGGACATCAACATCGGCTTTCTCGCACTGGGCATCAACGTGGTCGTGCTGGCGGTCGTGAGCGCGGCGACGCAGCCGCGTGCGCAGGCGGGGCATACGCACGCGAGCGCGCACTGAGGTGCGCTGAGGCGCCGTTGCGGGCGCCTGGTGCGCGCGCGGTGTGCGCCCGGCGACGAGCCTCTACGTTCAGCGTTTCGCCGCGCCGTAGAGCGTCGAATCGGCGAAGCCTTCCGCGGCCAGCACGTCGCCGACCAGAATCAGCGCGGTGCGCTCGATGTCGGTCGCCGACACCTTCTCCACGATATCGCCCAGCGTACCCGTCACGCGCTCCTCGTCGGGCCAGCTCGCCCGGTAGATCACCGCGACCGGGCAGGCCTCGCCGTAGTGCGGGCGCAGTTCGTCCACGATGCGCGCGAGATGGCGCACGCCCAGGTGAATCGCCATCGTCGCGCGATGGCGGGCGAGGTCGCCCAGTTGCTCGCCTTCGGGCATCGCGGTTTTCGTCGCATAACGCGTGAGGATGAGCGTCTGCGAGACGCCCGGCAGCGTAAGCTCGCAACCCAGCGCCGCCGCGCAGGCGGCCGTGGCCGTGACACCCGGCACGATTTCATAAGGAATGCCAAGCTCGCGCAGGCGGCGGATCTGCTCGCCGATCGCGCCGTAGAGCGACGGGTCGCCCGAATGCACGCGCGCGACGTCGTGGCCGTTTCGATGCGCCTCGTGCAGCAGCGCGACGATCTCGTCGAGCGTGAGCGGCGCGGTGTCCACCACCTGGCGGGCGCGATGCCCGTCCAGCACGGCAGGCGGTACGAGCGAGCCGGCATAGAGGATCACGGGGCAACTGCGCACGAGGCGCTGCCCCTTTACCGTGATGAGTTCCGGGTCGCCCGGTCCGGCGCCGATGAAGAAGACAGTCATTGCAGGGTATTCCGAAGCGTTTGCGCGGCGCCCAGCGCCGCGAGCAGATCCTCCGCCGAGTCGAACTCGCGCACGGCGGCAGGGAGTACCGGACGCCGCAGCATCACGACGGGCAAGCCCCGTTCGCGCGCGACGCCGAGCTTCGCTTCCGTAGCCGCGCCGCCGCTGTTCTTGCTGACGACGACATCGATGTGGGCAGAGGCGAACAGTTCGCGCTCGCCCTCGGGCGTGAACGGACCGCGCGCGTCGATCACGCGTGCGCGCGCGTGGCCGGGGTGCGCCTCAAGGCAGCGTATCGTCCAGCACTGATGCAGCGGGACTTCATTCAGATGCGCGAGCGGCTCGCGCCCGAGCGTGAAGAGCGGCCGCTCGAAGGACGCGAGCGCGGCCATCGCGCCGGACCAGCCATCGACGAAACGCCAGTCGTCGCCGGCTTGCGGCTGCCACGGCGCGCGGCGCAGCGCCCAATGAGGCACGCCCGCTTCGGCACACGCGTTCGCCGCGTTAGCGCTGATCTGCGCCGCGTACGGGTGCGTCGCATCGACCACGAGATCGATGCGCGCCTCGCTCAGATAACGGGCGAGTCCCTCGGCACCGCCAAAACCGCCGACACGCACCTCGCACGCGAGGTCTTTCGGCACGCGACCGAGGCCCGCGAGACTGTAGACGTGCCGCGGCGCGAGTCGACGTGCAATCTGCAGCGCGTCGCCGGTGCCGCCCAGCAGCAGCAAACGCGATATCACGGCTTCATTGCCTCGTAGAGCGTGACGGGCAACGCCTGACGCCACGTGTCGAAGCGCCCGAGCGGCTGCACCTCGCCAATGCCGATGCGCGTGAGCGTGCCACCATGCTGCTCGCGCCACGCCA
This sequence comes from Paraburkholderia sp. AV2, assembly GCF_054968425.1. NCBI lineage: Bacteria > Pseudomonadati > Pseudomonadota > Betaproteobacteria > Burkholderiales > Burkholderiaceae > Paraburkholderia > Paraburkholderia sp. AV2. Next base: position 93,251 of record NZ_JBANLK010000016.1, on the reverse strand, counting down.
CGAGCGCCGCCTCGCTCTGCACGGTCACGGCGTTCGCCACGAGCCGGCCGCCGGGCGCGAGCCGGTTCCAGCAGGTTTCGAGCACGCCCGGCGCCGTCACGCCGCCGCCGACGAACACGGCGTCGGGCGCGGCGAGACCCACCAGGGCGTCGGGCGCGCGGCCCGCCACGAGCCGCAGCGCAGGCACGCCCAGCGCCTCGCGGTTGTGCTCGATGAAACGCTGGCGCGCTTCGTTCGCTTCGATCGCAATCGCACGGCAAGCCGGGTGCGCGCGCATCCATTCGATGCCGATCGATCCGCTGCCCGCGCCCACGTCCCAGAGCAGCGCGCCCGGTGTGGGCGCGAGCCGCGCGAGCGCGAGCGCGCGCACGTCGCGCTTCGTGAGCTGGCCGTCGTGAAGGTAGGCGTCGTCGGGCAGCCCCGGCGTGAGCGTCCAGGCTTGTGCACCGGCAGCGGCCACGCACTCGAATGCGACCAGGTTGAGCGCGGCAACTTCATCGGCGTGCCAGGCATCGGCACGGCCGTCGAGGCGCCGTTCGCGCTCGCCGCCCAGATGTTCGAACACGGTGAGACGCGTGGCGCCGAAGCCCGCCGATGCGAGCCACGCTGCGAGCGCGGTGGGCGTGCGACCGTCGGCGCTCAGGACCAGCACGCGCGAACCCGCATAAAGATGGCGCCGCAGCGCATCGATCGGCCTGCCGACGAGCGAGAGAGCCGCAACATCCTGCAGCGCCCAGCCAAGCCGCGCCGCGGCGAGCGACAACGACGACGGTGCGGGCAGCACCGCCATCTCGCCGGGCACGAGATGGCGCGCCAGCGTGGCGCCGACACCGAACAGCATGGGGTCGCCGCTCGCGAGCACGCACACGCGCAGGCCCGCTTCGCGCTGCGCGAGCAGCGGCTCGACGCTGAACGGCTGCGGCCACGGTTCGCGGCGCGCCCGCACGCGCGCGGGCAGCATCGACAGATGGCGCGCGCCGCCCGTCACCACCTGCGCGTCGAAGAGCGCATGCCGCGCCGCGCGTCCCAGTCCCGCATATCCGTCGTCGCCGATGCCGACCACCGTCAGCCACGCACGCGTGCCCTGCATGCCATCTCCGTTCGAGTCCCGGGGAGGCCGCCCCGAGTCTCGGGCCCCCCATGAAAACGGGCATAATACCGTGTCCGCCGGTGCCCGATGGGCTGAAAACGGAACACAGCGCAACTGTGCCCGCGCCCGAGCGCTCAACCTGGTATCTCTTTGAAGCACGATCAGCACCCTGGGCACGACAAGCCCATCGCCGCCACTCCCGACACCGACCGCCGTTCTGCGTGCCCGGGCCTGCTGCGCGTGGTCGCGGCGCGCGACGGCGGCCTGTGCCGCGTTCGCCTGCCTGGCGGCGTGCTCGCCTCCGCAGAAGCGCATGCCATCGCCGAAGCGGCGCGCGCGCATGCGAGCGGCGTGATCGAGTTGACGAATCGCGCGAACGTGCAGTTGCGCGGTGTGCGCCCCGGCCACGAGCACGCCCTGAGCGAAATGCTCATGCACGCGGGCCTCGGGCCCGATCTACCCGCGCCCACGTCTGGCGACGACGAAAACGCCTGCGCCCACGCTTCGCTCGCCGACGATCGGCGCAATCTGATGCTGAGCCCGCTGGCGGGCTGCGACCCCGACGCGCTGTTCGACACGACGACGCTGACCGAGCCGATCCTCGACCTGTTGCAGCACGAACCGCGTTTTGCGGCGCTCACGCCCAAGTTCGCACTGCTGGTGGATGGTGGCGAACGCCTCGCGGCGCTCGATCATCCGCACGACATCTGGCTCGCCGCGGCAAAGCACGGCGAACGCCCGGTGTTCATGTTCGGCCTCGCGGGCTGCCCCGGCGACGAAGCGCTGGGCGCCGTCGAGCCGCGGCACGTTCCCGCCCTGCTCCGCGCGCTGCTGCATGCTTTCCTCGATCTCGCCGAAGCCGGCCAGCGGCGCATGCGCGACGTGCGCGCAAGCCGGGGCTCGGAAGCCGTGCTGTTGCAGGCGCAACGGTATCTGGACTTCGCGCCGATGCGCGACGAAACCGTGCGCCAATGGCAACGCGCGCCGGTTGACACGGCGGCTCGGCTCGGTGCCCATGCGTTGCGTGCCGATAGCGGCTATATCGGCGCCCAGCCGCCGCTCGGCCGTCTCGACGCCGCCACGCTCGACGCACTCGCATCGCTCGCGCAATCGCACGCCACCGCCGCCCTGCGCATCACGCCGTGGCAAGGCGTGCTGCTGCCCGGCGTCGCGACGCACCAGCTTGCGCCCACGCTAACGCAGTTGGGCGCGCTCGGCCTGATGACCGAAAGTGCCGCGCCGCTTGCTCGGCTGATCGCCTGCACGGGCTCCGAGGGCTGCGCGAAAAGCCGCGCCGACACCAAGGCCGACGCGCTGCGCCTCGCCGCCCGCCTGGGCCGGAACACGCCTGCCGAGGTACACCTGAGCGGCTGCGAGCGCTCATGCGCAGCGGTGCATCGCGCACCGTGGACGCTGCTCGCTGTCGCGCCCGACTGTTACGACCTCTACGCACGCGACGAAGCCGCAGCCGGATTCGGCCGCCTCGTCGCGCCTCACCTGACGATCGATGCCGCTGCGGATGTGCTCTTGCAGCGGCCCCGGAGCACCCCCGATGCCTGACTATATTCGCGACGGCGCGGCGATCTACCGCGAGTCGTTCGCGACGATCCGCGCCGAAGCCGACCTCGCGCACGTTCCGCCCGACCTCGAAAAACTCGCCGTGCGCGTGATCCACGCGTGCGGCATGGTCGACGTCGCCGCCGATCTCGCGTTTTCCGCGGGCGCGGGCCACGCGGGCCGCGCGGCGCTCGCGGCCGGCGCGCCCATCCTCTGCGACGCGAAGATGGTGGCCTACGGCATCACGCGCGCGCGCCTGCCCGCCGCCAACGAAGTGATCTGCACGCTCGACGATCCGCGCGTGCCCGGTCTCGCGCGCGAGATCGGCAATACGCGCTCGGCCGCCGCCCTCGAGTTGTGGCGGCCGCATCTGGCCGGCAGCGTCGTCGCCATCGGCAACGCGCCCACTGCGCTCTTCCATCTGCTCGACCTGCTCGCCGCCGGCGCGCCGCGCCCGGCGCTCATCGTCGGCATGCCGGTGGGCTTCGTCGGCGCCGCGGAATCGAAGGCGCTGCTCGCCGAAGCCGAAGGCGCGCACGGCGTGCCGTTCGTCGCGGTGCACGGCCGCCGCGGCGGCCGCGCCATGGCCGCCGCCGCCGTCAACGCACTCGCTTCGGAGACCGAATAAATGGCGCGGCAAGGACGTCTCTACGGCATCGGCGTGGGCCCCGGCGACCCCGAACTGCTCACGCTCAAGGCTGTGCGATTGCTGAAAGCGGCGCCCGTGGTCGCGTACTTCGTCGCGAAAGGCAAGAAGGGCAACGCGTTCGGTATCGTCGAAGCCCACCTCGAACCGGACCAGACGCATCTGCCGCTCGTCTATCCCGTGACGACGGAGGCGCTGGAGCCGCCGCTCTCGTACGAAGCGATCATCGCGGACTTCTACGACACGGCGTCGACCCTCCTCGCGGAGCATCTCGACGCGGGCCGCGACGTGGCCGTGATCTGCGAAGGCGACCCGTTCTTTTACGGCTCGTACATGTATCTGCACGACCGGCTCGCCGCGCGCTACGAAGCCGAAGTCGTACCCGGCGTGTGCTCGATGCTGGGCGGCGCGGCGGTGCTGGGCGCGCCGCTCGTCTACCGCAACCAGAGCCTTTCCGTGCTCTCGGGGGTGCTGCCCGAGGGCGAACTGCGCCGCCGCCTCGCCGAAGCGGACGCCGCCGTGATCATGAAGCTCGGCCGCAATTTCGACAAGGTGCGCCGCGTGCTGGGCGAACTCGGCCTCGCCGAACGCGCGCTATACGTCGAACGCGCGACCATGGCCAATCAGCGCATCGTGCCGCTCGACGAAGTCGATCCCATGGCGTCGCCCTACTTTTCGCTGCTGGTGGTGCCGGGGGAAAAATGGCAACGCTGAAAGCGACGTCGAAAACAGCGCCCGCCATCGTGATTCTCGGGCCGGGCGCACTCTCCACGGCGCGGCGCGTACAGCGCTGCTACGAAGGCGCCCGCGTGCATGCATTGCAGGGGCGCGTGGAAGGCGACGTGGCATTCAACGAGCTCGGCACGCATCTGCGCGCGCTCTATGCCGAAGGCACGCCCATCGTCGCGCTGTGCGCCGCGGGCATCGTGATCCGCTGCGTGGCGCCGTTGCTCGCCAACAAGGGCGCCGAGCCTCCCGTGCTCGCGCTCGCCGAGGACGGGAGCGCCGTGGTGCCGCTGCTGGGCGGCCTCGCCGGCGTGAACGTCATGGCGCGCACGATAGGCGAAGCGCTCGGCATCGCGCCGGCCATCACCACGAGCGGCGAATTGCGCTTCGGCACCTGCCTGCTCGACCCGCCCGCGGGCTATGCGCTTTCGAGTCTCGATCAGGGCAAGCGCTTCGTTTCCGACCTGCTTGCGGGAGAATCCACGCGCATCGAAGGTGCCGCGCCCTGGCTCGATTACGTGGACCTGCCGCGCGACGGCGCCGCGCGTCACGCGATCCGCGTGAGCCCGCGGGCCTGGGACGGCACGCGCGAGGCACTCGTGATTCATCCGCGCAGCATCGTCGCCGCCGTGAGCGAGACGCGCGCGACTCTCGCCGATGCGGTGCGCGATGCGCTCGCTTCGCAAGCCTATGCGCCGCTCGCGCTCGCCGCGTTGCTCGCGCCGGCCGCGCGCATGAGCGACCCCGCGTGGGCCGAGGCCGCGGCCGGCCTCGGCGTGCCGCTGCGCTTTGCGGATGCGCCGGCCGCGACGTCCGGTGCGCTGCTCGAAGCGTGCGGTCTGCAGGCCCGCTTCGACGCCGGTGGCGTCGCCTTCGCCGTTGCCGATGCGCCGGTCGATCCGCACACGCTGGGCGTGGCGCGCGGCAAGCTCACGGTGCTCGGTCTCGGCCCCGGCCGCGCCGACCTGCTCGCCCCCGCCGCCCGGGCCGCGCTCGACGACGCCACCGACATCGTCGGCTACGCGACTTACGTCGAAATGGCTGGCCCGCTGCGCGCGGGCCAGCACCGCCACGCCACCGACAACCGCGAAGAGTTGCAGCGCGCGCGGCATGCGTTCGAACTGGCGAGCGCCGGACGGCGCGTGGCCGTGGTCTCGTCGGGCGACCCCGGCGTGTTCGCAATGGCCGCCGCCGTGCTCGAAGCCCTCGAAGCCTCGGACAACGCGCGCTGGCACGCGGTCGAACTCGAAATCGTCCCCGGCATCTCGGCGGCGCTCGCCACGGCCGCGCTCGCAGGCGCGCCGCTCGGCCACGACTTCTGCCTGTTGTCGCTCTCCGACAACCTCAAGCCGTGGGCCGTCATCGAAAAACGCCTTACGCACGCGGCGCAGGCCGACCTCGTGATGGCGTTCTACAACCCCATCTCGCGCGCGAGGCCGTGGCAACTCGACCGCGCGCTGGAAATCGTGCGCCGGCATCGCACCGCGCAAACCCGCGTGGTGCTGGGCCGCGACGTGGAGCGGCCTGCGCAGACGCTGCGCAATACGACGCTCGGCGCGCTGCGCGCGGAAGACGTGGATATGCGCACGATGGTGATCGTCGGGTCGTCGGCGACGCGGGGCTTCGGGCGTGACGGCGGTGGCGAGTGGGTTTATACGCCGCGCTGGTATCGCGAGGATGCAGCGCCCGAAAACTGAAATGTGGCGGGCGCAACGCCCGTCACCCAATCCGCCACCGATTTCCACATAACGCACCATTCGCGTGCAAACTCCCCGAGCCGGTCGCCAATTCAATACTGCACCGGCCAATCCCCTGTTTTCCAATCGTAATGCAGGAATCCGCCCGCACACGCCACGCCTGGTGCTCGCATTGGCCTGCCTCGTCCACGCCACAATTTCCCAAAATTGACACATATTGCCAATAATATGCAACCCGCCCCGCAGGCTCGGGCGACGTGGCCCTTGCGTCGCTCGTTGCAGCAAATAAAACCGATCCGGCGACGAAGGGGTGTCGCCAAACCTGACATGGGATGAAAGGACAATGAGTACCCAGTGGAAAGTGCTGATTCCAGCCCTGCTGATCAGCACCGGCGCTCACGCACAGAGCAGCGTCACGCTGTACGGCATGATCGATGAAGGCATCAACTTCACCAACAACGCCGGCAACGGACAGGCCTGGACAATGAAGAGCGGCGACGTGGCAGGCAGCCGCTTTGGCCTCAAGGGCACCGAAGATCTGGGCAGCGGTTATAGCGCGATCTTCCGCCTCGAAAACGGCTTCAACGCGAGCAACGGCGAAGCGGGCCAGGGCCAGCGCATGTTCGGCCGCCAGGCCTATGTGGGACTTGCCTCGCAGAACTACGGCACGCTGACGCTCGGCCGCCAGTACGATCCGACCGTCGACCTGTTCAGCCCGATCACCGCCGGCGGCAACTGGGCCGGCGACGTGGGCGCCACGCCGTTCGACAACGACAATACGGACTGGGATTACCGCGTCAACAACTCGGTGAAGTACGTTTCGCCGACCATCGCCGGCCTCACGGGCGAAGCGATGTACGGCTTCAGCAATACCGCGGGCGGCTTCGCGGACAACCGTCTCATCAGCGTCGCGGGCCAGTACCAGTACGCCGGCCTGACCGCCGTGGCCGCCTATATGCGCATCGACAACCCGGGCCAGGGTACGTCCGGCGCCGTGACCAACGACTCGGTGTTCACCGGCTCGACGCAGGAGAACATCGACGCGGGCATTGCGTACGACTTCAAGACGTTCAACATCGCCTTCGCGTATTCGCACACCAACATCGACCAGCCGACCGCCAACAGCTATCTCTCCGGCTCGCTGACGCCGGCCAACGGCGGCGCGTGGACGCGCTGGCAATTCGACAACTTCCAGATCAACGGCCAGTACTTCCTCCGTCCGAATCTCTGGCTCGGCGCGTCGTACATCTACACGATGGGCAAGCTCGACACGACGGCCGGCAACTACAGCCCGAAGTGGCATACGGCTGAAATCACGTTCGACTACGACCTCAGCAAGCGCACGTCGGTCTACATCCAGGGCGCTTATCAGCACGTGGCGGGCGGCAACACGGGCACGCAGTTCGACGACGCGCAGATCGTCGCCGCGCCGGGCGCCTCTTCGACCGAAAACCAGGTCGTGGCCCGCGTGGCGATGCTCCACAAGTTCTGACGCGCCCACGCCTCGCGCAGAGGATGCGGACTTACGGCTCCCGCCGTAAGTCCTTCTAACTTGTTGCGCCATCCGCGATTCGCTTGAACTTTTCCCGCAGCGCGCCGTAAACACGTAGACCGTGTCATTTCCCCGGAGCGCGCCGATGACCCCTGCAGAAGAATCCATTACGCATGTGGTTCTGCTCACGCCCGAGTCGTTGCCGCTTGGCCAGCCGCTCGCCTGGCCCGTGGTCGATCGCGATGGAACGCTGCTTCTCGCGCGCGGCGCCGTTCTCGTCAACGAAACGGAGCGGCGCTTCCTGTTCGAGCACTTCGCGCCGCAGCGTGGGGATCTCGATGCGCCCGAAGCCCTCAAAGCCCCGCAGGAAGAAACCGGTCCGCGCAACGTCGATGCGCCACCGGCTCTGCGCGAAATGCACCTCACGCTCGGCGCCCTCATGGGCCTGCGCTCGCAGATGAGCGGCAGCAGCGGGCCGATGCAGCCGTGCCGGCTGATTGGTTTCGCACCCAACGACATGATGTTCGTGACGCCGCCGCACGTGAGCGGGCGCATGCTCGAATTGATGCCGGGCGAGAACGTCGAGCTCGTCGCCATCGCCAGCCAGGCGGTCTACCGCTTCGTCTGCTCCGTCGAGGCGATCTGCCAGGCGCCGCTCGAATACCTCATCCTCTCGAAGCCCGGCGCCGTGCGCCGCCTGCGCGAACGCAAGTCGATCCGCGTGCGCGCGCATATTCCCGTGCGCTACGGGCTCGGCGAAAGCGGCGCCGGCTACGACGGCATTGCACTCGCGCGCAGCATCAGTTCGCTGGGGCTGTCCATCTCCGCGCCGTGGGCGCTCGGCAAGGTCGGCGAGCGGCTGCGCATTGCCTTCACCGTGCAGTCGGGCGAGGTAATCACGCCGATCGAAACGGGCGCCGTGATTCGCAACGTGCAGCAGGAAGGCGGCCCCGATGCGGGTCCCGACGCACCTGCCACGCTCGGCCTCGAACTCGACCAGCTCGGCGCCACCGAGCAGATGGCGATGAAGGTCTATGTCTTCGACCGCCAGGACGACGTGCTTTACTGGAGCGGCTCAGTCCGCTGATGCCGGCGTTGCGTCCGCTTTTGCTTCTGCTGTTGCTTCAGCAAGCAGCGTGCGCGCGTCGATGCACTGCGCATCCCACGCCTCGGCCAGCACGGCGCAACGGCCGAGCCGCACGGCCGCCGCTTCGAAATCGACTACGGTGACGCGATCTGCATGGCGCGGACGCGCGAGCCATTGCGTGCTGCGTCCGTCGCTCATGAGCCACAGATGGCGGGAGCGGCCCGGATCGCGACGCGCGGCCGACTCCAGCACGCGTGCCGCCGCCGCGATACCCGCCGCGAGCGGCGTTCCGCCTCCACCGCCAATGGGCGCGAGCCAGCGTTCGTTCCACCAGCGCGGCACGGCCGGGCCGAAGCGCAGTTCCGCCCCCGCGCCGCCGAACGAAATCAGCGCGACCTGGAAGCGTGCGTGACGCGCGCGATCGAACAAGGCGACGAGCACGCCCTTGGCGAGCGCGAGCTGTCCGCGCGCCAGCATCGATGCGGAGCAATCCAGCACGAAGCAGTGCAGCGCCCCCGTCCCGGCTCGCCTGCGCGCGTAGCGCAGATGATCGATATGCAGCCGCGCCTGGCATTTGGCGGCGAGTGTTGGCGCCCACGCAATGCGCGCGCCCGGCCCGCCGTCGCGCGTTGCGCGGGCGAGGCCCGAGCCTGGGCCCGGATCTGGGTCTTTCAGCCGCCGGGCGCCGCCCTGTGCGGAGGCGGCAGCCCTTGCCCGACGGGTCAGCGTTTTTTTGCGGGCAGCGGAATCACACCCTTCACAGGCGTGACGGCCACCGGCTCGGGCGGCAGCGCACCCCAATCCGCATCTGCCTGGGACTGCCGATCGTCCGTGCTTGCGGGCGAGCGGTCGGCGCTGGCGCCCGCTGGGGCGGGATCCTGAAACGCCCGGCGCCGGTGCGCGAGCACGGCCGCCGCCACCTGATCGACGTGCGCCGTGCTCACGTCGTGCGCGCCCTCGAACGCCGCGAGCGCGCGCGCCGCGCGCAGCATCACGATGTCCGCGCGCATGCCGTCGACCCTCGCTTCGACACACAACGCCGCTGCGCGCTCGTGCACCGCGTCGCTCAACATAAGCGTGGCCACGCGCTCGCGCGCCGCGCGCAAGCGCCCGGCCAACGCCGTTTGTGCCGCCTCGCAGGACGTGCAGAACGCATGCGGATCCGCGTCGAAGGCGAGCCGTGCCTTGACGATGCGCTGCCGCTCCGCGGCATCGAAGCTGTTCTCCAGTTCCACCATCAACCCGAAGCGATCGAGCAGTTGCGGCCGCAACTCGCCCTCCTCCGGGTTCATCGTGCCCACGAGCACGAAGCGCGCGTCGTGCGTATGCGAAATGCCGTCGCGCTCCACCGTGTTGGTGCCGCTCGCCGCCGCGTCGAGCAGCACGTCCACGAGCGCATCCGGCAGCAGGTTGACCTCGTCGACGTAGAGCACGCCGCCATGCGCCTTCGCGAGCAGCCCCGGCGAAAAGTGCACGGCGCTCTCGCGCAGCGCTGCTTCGAGATCGAGCGAGCCGATCAGCTTTTCCTCGCTCGCGCCGAGCGGCAGCGTGACGAATGCGCCGTCGGGCAGCAGCGCGGCCAGCGCACGCGCCGCCGTGGATTTCGCCGTGCCGCGCGGGCCGCTCACGAGCACGCCGCCAATGGCCGGATCGACGGCCGCGAGCAGCAGCGCCTGCTGCAAGGGCGCCTGGCCGACCAGTGCGGTGAACGGAAAGGCGGGTCGAAAATCGGGGGGAAGCGCCGCTGCGCTCATGGTGCTAATCCTTCCAGTTGCTGCCCGGCTTCGAGCAGACGTTGTTCGAGTTGCGCGCGATGAGCACCGGGTTGCTGCCACAGCCCGCGCTGGATCGCTTCGAGCAGGCGCTCGCAGATAGCGTGCAGTGCGTGCGGATTGTGCCGCGCGAGGAACGCACGCGTGGTGTCGTCGTGGACATAGGCGTCGGCCACGAGCGCGTACTGGTGGTCGCCCACCACGCGCGCCGTCGCATCGTAGCCGAACAGATAGTCGACGGTCGCCGCCATTTCCGCCGCGCCCTTGTAGCCGTGGCGCTTCACGCCGTCGATCCATTTCGGATTGACCACGCGCGAGCGGATCACGCGCGCGATCTCCTCGGCGAGCGGGCGGATGCGCGGTGCGGCAGGGTTACTGTGGTCGGCGTGATAGAGGCTCGGCTGCTCGCGCGAGAAGTGCCGTGCCGCCGCCGCCATGCCGCCCTGGAACTGGTAGTAGTCGTTCGAGTCGAGCACGTCGTGCTCGCGGTTGTCCTGGTTCTGCAGCACGACGTCGATGGCCGCGAGACGCGCGCCGAACGCCTCGCGCGCCTCGTCGCCCGCGCTGTTCTGGGCATACGCATAGCCGCCCCACGCCTGGTAGGCCTGCGCAAGATCGGCATCGGTCTGCCACTGGCGCTGGTCGATCAGGTCCTGCAGGCCCGCGCCGTAATGGCCCGGCCGCGCGCTGAACACGCGCCAGCCGGCGCGGCGGCGCGCTTCGGCTGGCTCGATGCCGCCCTTGACGAGCGCATCGCGCTCGCGCAGCACGCGCTCACGCAGGAGGTTCAAGTGCGGCGGCTCGTCGAGGTCGGCCACGGCCTGCACCGCCGCGTCGAACAGATGCATGACGTTCGGAAACGCGTCCCGGAAGAATCCGGAAACGCGCAGCGTCACATCGATGCGCGGCCGGTCGAGCGCCTCGGCGGGCATGATCTCGAAGTCGATCACGCGATGACTGCCCGCCGCCCACTTCGGCCGCACGCCGATCAGCGCGAGCGCCTGCGCGATGTCGTCGCCGCCCGTACGCATGGTGGCCGTGCCCCAGACCGAGAGTCCCACGGCGCGCGGGTAGTCCCCATGCTCCTGCAGATGGCGCTCGATCAGTTGTTGCGCCGACTTCATGCCGAGCGACCAGGCGGCCTGCGTCGGCACCGCGCGCGTATCGACCGAATAGAAGTTGCGGCCTGTCGGCAGCACGTCGGGGCGGCCGCGCGAGGGCGATCCGCTCGGGCCTGGCGGCACGAAACGGCCCTCCAGCGCGCGGCGGAACTGGCGCAGTTCCTCCGTGCCGCAGGCGTCGAGGCGCGGCAGCACGTCGTCGGCAAGGCGCGCGAGCACTTTCGCAGCTTGTGGCAACGATGCTTCGCATTCCACCGTGCCGGCGTCGCATACGCGCGCGACCAGCGATCCCGCCAGCGCCTCCAGCCGCTCGCGCGTATCGCCCGTGTGGCGCCAGGGCGTCTCGCTCACCGCTTCGAGCAGCGCCGGGCGCGGCCCGGTCCACGGCGCGGCCCAGTCCACGGCGGCCGGGTCGAGCAGATGATCGATCCGCAGATCGCGTGCGAGCGCGTCGATCAGTCCGGCGTTCGCGCCCTGCCCGTCGCCGCACGCATAGCGGCCCAGCGCCAGCAGTGTGTCGCGCCGCTGCGTCCCCTGCGGCGACGCGCCGAAGATATGCAGCCCGTCGCGAATCTGCGCTTCCTTCAGTTCGCAGAGCCAGGCGTCGGCACGCGTGAGCAACGCGTCTTCCGTCGCTTCGTCCTGCGGCGCCGGCATGCTGAGTTCCTCGTGCAGCCGGTGCTCGACGATCGTCTCCAGGATGGTCCGGCGCAACAGTTTCGCGCGGCGCGGATCGACCATCAATGCTTCGTAATACTCATCGACCTGCCGTTCGAGATCCTGCAGCGGGCCGTAGTTTTCGGCGCGCGTGAGCGGCGGCATCAAATGATCGATGATCACCGCCTGCGCGCGCCGCTTGGCCTGGCTGCCCTCGCCGGGGTCGTTGACGATGAACGGATAGACGTGCGGCAGCGGGCCGAGCGCCATGTCGGGCCAGCAGGTATCGGCCAGCGCGACGCTCTTGCCCGGCAGCCATTCGAGGTTGCCGTGCTTGCCCACGTGCGCGATCGCGTCGATGCCGAAGGTCTCGCGCAGCCAGAAGTAAAATGCTAGGTACGCGTGCGGCGGCACGAGTTCGGCGTCGTGATAGTTCGCGTAGGTGTCGTCGCCGCGCGAGCGTGACGGCTGGATGCCGACGAAGACCTGGCCGCAGCGCCAGCCCGCAATCATGAAGCGGCCGCGGCGCACGGTGGGATCCTGCTCGGGCGGCCCCCAGCGCGCGATGAGCGCGTTCTGCGCGGCGGCGGGCAAGCGCGCGAACGCGCGCCGGTAGTCGTCGAGGGCGAGGCTTTGCCACGCGGGCCGCAGCGCGCGCGTGTCCGGATCGTTGGTCACGCCCTGCGTGAGCCGCGCCATGAGCGCGTCGCCATCCTCGGGTAGATCGGGCAGGTCGGCCACGGCGTAGCCTTCGTCGCGCAGCATCCGCAGGAGGCCAACCACCGAGGCCGGGGTGTCGAGTCCCACGCCGTTGCCAATGCGCCCTTCGCTCGCCGGATAGTTCGCGAGCACGAGCGCGAGCTTTTTCTCCGCATTCGGCAGCCGGCGCAAACGGCACCAGCGGCGGCTCAACTCCGCCACGAACGCCACGCGCTCGGCATCGGGCTGATAGCGCACGACGTCGACCTGGGTTTCCTTGCAGTGGTACGCCAACCCCTTGAAGCTGATCGCCCGCGTGATGAGACGGCCGTCCACTTCGGGCAGCGCGATATGCATGGCAATGTCGCGCGAATTAAGGCCGTGATTGTCCTTGAGCCAGTATTCGCGGTTGCCGCCGGAGAGGATCACCTGCAGCACCGGCGCGTCGCCCGCGAGCGCGAGCGGCGCGGGATCGTCGAGCGACGAGGCCGCGAAAGCCGTGGTGTTCAGCACGAGCGCGATGTCGTGCGCGGCGCAGAGCCCGTCGATCACGTCGCGGCTCAACGTGTCCTTGAGCGAAGTGACGGCAAGCGGCAGCGGATTCATGCCGCGCTCCGTCAAGGCATCGATCAGGGCATCGAACGCCGCCGTGTTGGCGGCCTGCAGATGCGCCTTGTAGAAGAGCAGCATGACCACCGGCGCATCGGGCTGCCAGCGCGCGCGCCAGTCTTCGATCGTGGCAACGTCGCGCGATGGATGATAGAGCGCGGCCGCGGGCAGCGCGAGCGGCGGTGCCGGTTCGCTGCCCCAGCCGAAGGCGCGCCACGCGAGCGCGCGCAGGAAACCCTCGGCGTTCGCCGCGCCGCCTTCGCGCAGGTACCGCCACAGCAGCCGGCAGAATTCGGGCTCGGCACGGCTCTTCGCGATCAGGCCGGGATCTTCCTGAAGGTCGCCGGAGAACATCGCGAGCAACTGATCGCGGCGTTTGGCGAGCGCGACCACCTGCTCGATGCCGTAGGGCCAGTAGGCCTCGCCGCCCAGATGATCGACCACGACAACGCGCGCATGCTGCAACACGTCGTCGACATAGAAGTCCACCGAGGCCGGCTGGCGCAGATACGTGACGTTCGCAAGCCGCACGCTCGGGAACCCGGCGGGCAGGCGCGGCACGATACTCGCGAGCAGCGCGAGCGTCGTGTCGGCGGAACTGAGGATGACGATGTCGGCGGGCTGCTGGTCGATACGGACCACGCCGGCCGTATCGTCGACGAAGCCGCCCGGCGTCGTTCGCAACAAATGCATGAGAGAAGTGTCGCTGGCGTTGGCGTGGGTCGATCAGGCCAGCGCGCCCGGTGCGAGCGCGGCTTCGAATGCGCGTTGCAGCGTGGCGGCGTCCAGATTTTCGCCGATCAGCACGAAGCGGCTCGCGAGCGACTGCGACGCGGCTTCCTGCGCGTTCCAGCGGCGGTCGAAGTAGCTGTCGAAACGGCGCCCCACGCCCTGCACCACGAGCCGCATTGGAGCGCCGGGCAGCGCGGCGAAGCCCTTCACGCGATAGATCGTGTGCGCGTCCACAAGGCGCTGCAGCGCCTCGATCGCGCCCTCGCGCGAGGCAACCGTGGCCGTGACGACGACCGAATCGAATTCGTCGTGGTGATGATCGGCATCGTCGGCGGAACCATGATGGTCGTGGCGCAGATGGATGCTTTCCTCCGAGGCCGCTTCGAGCCCGAGCAGCGTATGCAGATCGAGCTGGCCATGTTGCGCGCGTACGATCTTCACCTGCGGAGGCAGTTCCTCGCGCAGTTCCTCGATGAGCGCATCCTGCGCCGCCGCGTCGAGCAGATCGGTCTTGTTGAGGATGACGAGATCCGCGGCCGAAAGCTGATCTTCGAACAGCTCGTGCAGCGGCGATTCGTGGTCGAGATTCGGGTCGGCCTTGCGCTGCGCGTCCACGGCTTCGGGGTTCTCGGCGAACTGGCCGCTCGCGGCGGCGGGGCCGTCCACTACCGTCACTACCGCATCGACCGTGAAGGCGTTGCGAATCGATGGCCAGTTAAACGCCTGCACGAGCGGCTTGGGCAGCGCGAGCCCCGACGTTTCGATCAGCACGTGATCGATCTCGCCGCGGCGCTCGAGCAGTTGCTCCATCACCGGGAAAAACTCTTCCTGCACGGTGCAGCAAAGGCACCCGTTGGCCAGTTCGTAGAGCTGGCCTTCCCGTTCGTTGCCGTTCTCGTCGCAGCCTATGCCGCAACCGCGCAGGATTTCGCCGTCGATGCCGAGTTCGCCGAACTCGTTGACGATCACCGCCACGCGCAAGCCGCCCGCGTGCTGAAGAATGTGACGCAGCAGCGTGGTTTTGCCGCTGCCGAGAAAGCCCGTGACGATGGTGACCGGGATCTTGCGCATGTTCATGAGGTATTCCTTCGGCGCGAATGGCCGCGGGCGTGGAGCATGGATCCGGCACCGCCTCCCCGCAGCGCGAATCCCTCGTGTCTGGCCGGTATCCGGACTGACGAAACGCCGCTCCGCCTTCCCGCGCGCCGGTCCTCGCGGACCGTCTGCACAGTGGCATGAGCTGCATGCGGCGCGCATGCGTCGAAGCGGCTTGCCTCGCCCATGCAGGGCGAAGCGATCGTTGTACCGTTGCGGGTGCAGTTCAGGTTGGCCAGTCCCTCGCCGGGATGGCTCCCTGATTCCCGTTTAACTGCGCGCGCAAGGAACGCGCGCGCGAGCACCAGAGTGCGTGCGAGTGTAGGCGTGGGCCACGGGATCGTCAAGGAAAGGCCCGGACGCCCGCTGTTGTTTACCCCTGGCGCCGGGACCTCGCGCCCGGGCGCGAAAAACCGTGTGCTATCGTATGCGCGCATCCGCCGGGCAACGGGCAAAGCCCGCGCCGCGGTGTCTGCTGCCCTGTCCGCTGCCTTGTTTCCAAGCACTCACCGTGAATTCCGCTACGTCTGCAAGCCTGCTTCCCGCGCCCTCCGCCTTACCCGGCCCCGCAGCGCTTGCGCTCGGTATCGGCTGCCGCCGCGGCGCGACGCTCGCGCAGATCGAGCGCGCCGTGCGGGCTGCGCTCGCGGTGTTGCCGATGGCTCGCGTTGCGGCCGTGGGGACGCTCGACGCGAAAGCCGACGAACCTGCGCTGCTCGCGTTCTGCGCGGCACATGGCTTGCCGCTTCACACGTACACACGCGAAGCCATCGCTGCCGTGCCGGTTGAGGCCGAGCCATCGGGTGCAGCGCGCACGAAGTTCGGCGTCGATGGCGTGAGCGAGCCTTGCGCCCGGCTCGCCGCCGGCGGCGGACCGCTGGCGTGCGGCAAGCTCGCGCTCGACGGCGTGACCGTAGCGGTTGCCGTGGTCGTTGCCGCAGTCGTTACTCCCGCGCAGGCGCCGCGCTAAACCGGCGGTGCATACGCACACGTTAAGAACCCCGCATCCTCAGACCTCGTTTCGCCCATGAAAACCGATCCCGATTCGCACCTGCGCATGACCCAACGCCGCCGTGAAGGCCACGAAAAGAAGCAGGCGGCGGCTTCCGTCGAAAAAGGGCTTTTGATCGTCAACACCGGCAACGGCAAGGGCAAGAGCACGGCGGCCTTCGGCATGGCCGTGCGCGTGCTGGGCCACGGCATGAAGCTGGGCGTCGTGCAGTTCATCAAGGGCGCGCTGCACACGGCCGAGCGCGACTTCCTTAGCAGCGTCGCCCATTGCGATTTCGTGACGATGGGCGACGGCTACACCTGGAACACGCAGAATCGCGACGCCGACATCGCCACCGCGCGCAAGGGCTGGAACGAGGCGAAGCGCATGATCGAAAGCGGCGAATACGGCATGGTGATCCTCGACGAGCTGAATACCGTGCTCAAGTACGAGTACCTGCCGCTCGACGAAGTGCTCGCCGTGCTGAATGCGCGCGGCCCGCTGCAGCACGTGGTCGTGACGGGCCGCCACGCGCCCGACGCGCTGATCGAAGCCGCCGATCTCGTCACCGAAATGCGGCTCGTGAAGCATCCGTACCGCGAGCAGGGCGTGAAAGCGCAAAAGGGCGTGGAGTTCTGAGCCGATGGTTGCCCGCGCTGCCAGCATTGCCTGCCCCGCGCTCTTCGTCAGCGCACCCGCCTCGGGCCAGGGCAAGACCACGCTCACGGCGGGACTCGCGCGCCTGCACCGCCGCGCCGGCAGGCGCGTGCGCGTCTTCAAGACCGGGCCCGACTTTCTCGATCCGATGATCCTCGCGCGCGCAAGCGGCGCGCCGGTCATGTCGCTCGATCTGTGGATGGTGGGCGAGCACGATTGCCGCACGCTGCTCACGCAGGCCGCGCAGGAAGCCGACCTGATTTTGATCGAAGGCGTTATGGGCCTCTTCGACGGCACGCCCAGCAGCGCCGATCTCGCCACGACCTTCGGCGTGCCGGTGGCGGCCGTGATCTCGGCGAAGTCGATGGCGCAGACCTTCGGCGCCGTCGCATTCGGGCTCGCGCGCTTTCGCCTCGACGTCCCGTTCCATGGCGTGCTGGCGAACCGCGTGGGCTCGGCACGGCATGCGCAGATGCTGCAGGAAGCCTTGCCGGCCGACCTCCGCTGGCTGGGCCACGTGGCCGGCGACGCCCTCATCGAACTGCCCGACCGGCATCTCGGCCTGCATCAGGCGAGCGAGATCGCCGACCTCGACGCACGCATCGAACGCGCCGCCGACGCGCTCGCGCAAACCGCGCTAGCGGACCTGCCGCCGCCCGTCGAATTCTCGCTCGCGAGCGCGCCGACTCCCCTTCCGCGCCTGCTCGAAGGCCGGCACATCGCGATTGCGCGCGACGCGGCGTTCTCGTTTGTCTATCCGGCGAACGTCGCGCTGCTCGAAGCGCTGGGCGCGCGCGTGACGACCTTTTCGCCGCTCGCCGACGAGGCCGCCCCGGCGAACGCCGATGCGATCTATCTGCCCGGCGGCTACCCCGAACTGCACGCCGCGGCGCTCGCGCGCCATACCCGCAGCGCGGCGTCGCTGCGCGCGCATGTGGAGGCCGACAAGCCGCTGGTCGCCGAGTGCGGCGGCATGCTCTGGCTGCTCGAAGGCCTGACCGATACCGAAGGCACGCGCACCCCCATGCTCGGGCTGCTGCCGGGCGAGGCGGTCATGCAGCGGCGCTTCGCGGCGCTCGGCATGCAGCAGATCGACAGCGCGCACGGCACGCTCAGGGGCCACACGTTCCACTACTCGCGCGTGAGCACACCGCTTGCGCCCACACTCGTCGCGCGCCATGCGCAGACCGGCGCCGCGGGCGAGCCGCTCTACCGCCACGGCCCGATCGTCGCCACCTACCTGCATGCCTGGTGGCCCTCCAACCCCGCTTTCACGGCCGCACTCTTTCATGGCTCAACCCTTTGACGAAGCCGGGCGCGCGGCGGTCTACCGCGCGATCTACGAACGGCGCGACATGCGGCACTTCGTGCCCGGCCCCGTCGATCCAGCCACGCTGCAGCGCCTGCTGGACGCCGCGCATCACGCGCCGAGCGTGGGCTTCATGCAGCCATGGCGCATCGTGCGGATCACCGACGCAACGTTGCGCACGCAACTGCATGCGGCGGTCGAGCGCGAGCGCCTCGCCACCGCCGATGCGCTAGGCAAGCGGCACGATGAGTTCATGAAGCTGAAGGTCGAAGGGATGCGCGAATGCGGCGAACTGCTCGTCGTCGCGCTGATGGATCGCCGCGAGCCGCATATCTTCGGGCGGCGGACGCTGCCCGAGATGGATCTCGCCTCGGTAGCCTGCGCGATCCAGAACCTGTGGCTCGCGGCGCGCGCCGAAGGGCTGGGCATGGGCTGGGTGTCGATCTTCGACGTGGACGAAGTGCGCGGGCTGCTCGCCATGCCGGCGGGCGCCAAGCCGGTGGCAATCCTGTGCCTCGGCCACGTGGCCGAATTCTATCCGCAGCCGATGCTGGAGATGGAGCATTGGGCCGAGCGCCGCGCGCTCGGCGAATGCGTCTACGAAAACCGCTGGCCGCGGGATGGCGCCGAAGACGATCGGCCGCCTTCGGCCTGACGTCACTGCGCCGGGGCGACTGCCTTTACGGAAATGACTTCCGGCAGCGCGCCCGCGCCGCCCTCGCCCCCCGCACCCGCTTCTGCCCCCGCCTCGCGCAGCTTCACGCGCCATTGCGGCGCACCGGCCGCACCGGCATAAGGCAGCCGCGCGAGCGCGCTCGCGACGAGATACGGCAGCGCCTCCTGGGCATTGGCGTTGCGGTCGTGCTTCACGACGCTCACGCGGTACGCCTCGGCGCCGCCGGGCAACGCGAAGAAACGCAGCGTGAGCGCATGCACGTACGGCCGCCCGAACCACGGGAATGGCGAACCGGCGGCCGGCTCGCAAGCCGGCGCACAGTCGCCCTGGGCAATCCCTACATCGGCCGGGCGCGTCGACCAGGCAGCAGAAACCACGTAGGCCGCCTTCTCCGGCGCGCCGTCCACGAAGCCGCGCTTCGCGAGGCCATCGCGCAACAAGGCTTCGTACGGCGGATTCGATACGGCCTCAGCCTCGGCCGGGGTACGCGCCAGACGATAGACCACGGTACGCTGGCCTGCGTCCGGCAAGGCGCCGCGTGCGCTCACGTCGGCGTTCACGCCGGCGCAACCAGCCAACGCGCCAGCCGTCAGAAAGAGGCATACCGTCAACAGGATCTTCACCGCAAACTCCATCGAACTCACCGCCAACCGCTCATTGGCACGCAAGCACCTCAGAGAGGCGCGTCGAGCGCGGGAAGCGACATCCTCAGAGTCGTGCCCTTGCCGGGCTCGCTCTCCACGTCGACCTCGCCGCCGTGGCGCGTCACCACCGTCTTCACGAACGCCATGCCGAGCCCGGCCCCGCTCACCTCGGGCCGCTGCTCCACATGAAAGCGCTGGAAAGGTTCGAAAAGCCTCGCCTGGTCTTCCAGCGAAATGCCGTAACCTTCGTCGCGAATCGAGCAGATCACACGTGCCGCCTGCGGCGCCACGCTTCCCGCCGTGGCAGAGATAGTACAGACAATTCGCGTATCGGGTGGGCTGTACTTCACGGCGTTGTTCAGGAGATTCACCAGCGCCCGTGTCATCAGCGACCGGTCGGCGTTGATCCAGCCCATCTGATCGTCCTCGAACACGGTCTCGATATGGATGCGCTTCGCGTGCGCCTGCGGCCAGACTTCGTCGCTCGCGTCGATCACGAGGTCGGCGAGGCTCGCGGGTTCGAGCGCGTACACCTGCGACTCCGCGCGCGCGAGTTGCACGAAGTCGTCCGCAAGCGTGAGCGCCCGCCGCGCGTAGCGTTCGATACGGTCCATCACGTCGCCCACGGGGCCCGAGCTCAGCGTGCCGCGCTCGCGCTCGGTCTCCACGAGCGCGACGATCGATGCCTGGGGCGAACGCATGTCGTGCGAAAGCAGCCTCAGCGCATCTTCGCGCTGGCGTTCGGCATCGTGCAGCGCGGTCACGTCCACGAGGCCCGCGATCCAGCCCACCGCCTGGCCCTGGGCGTTCGTGCAGCGCGCGTAGCGCAGCAGGTAGTCGCTGCCGTCGGCCGCGCGCACTTCCACGCCGCGCTCCATGAGCTCGGCGAATTCGCTGCGCGCCGGATCGAGCGGCGCGGGCCAGTGCGCATGCGCGAAGGCCGTCGCCTCGGGGCTGGGGTCGATCGGCTTGACGAGCGTGAAGCCGCCGAACACGGCGGCCATCGGCCGGCCTTCCGCTGCGCCGATGCCGAGCCGGTCGAACGACTCGCGCGCCGCGTGGTTGGCAATCAGCACGGAGCCGCGCAGATCGGCGACCAGAATGGGCTCCGGCACGGAATCGAGGCTGTCCCACACGAAGCGGCGCATGTCCTGGAGCCGCTGCGCGGCCTGGGCCATCAGCGCCATCTGCTGCGCGAGCGCATCGCCCGCGAATTCGCGGCGAGTGCTGTGCGCCTCCGGCAGCAGATAAGGCTCGTCGGCAAGCTGGCGCAGTTCCTTGCGCAGGTACGCCATGGTCATCTCGAGACGGCGCCAGCTCCACATCGGATAGACCACGAGCAGCACGACGACCGAGGGGACCGGGCTCAGCCATACGCGCGCCCCGTAGAGCAGCGCCGCGCTCACGCCGAACGACGCCGCGCCCAGCCCTGCCGAAAGCAGCAGCGCGCGCCACGGCGAGAGCCAGAGAAAACCCGCCAGCAGCAGGGCAAAAGGCACGAGCGTGGCCAGTACGACCCAGAAGGTCGAAGCGGGCTCGATGGCGGTGCCCGAAAGCAGGGTGTCGAGAACGCTCGCATGAATGTAGACGCCGGGCAGCGGGCCCAGCGTACCCGAGAGCGGCGTCGCGAACCGGTCGAAGAGACCCGACGCCGTGACGCCGACCACCACCACCCGCCCGCGCAGCACGTCGGGGGGCACGCGGCCTTGCAGCACGTCGTCGAACGATACCTTGCGATAGGTCTGCGCGTTCGTGCTGAACGGAATCAGGAAGCGCGCCTCGCTGTCCGGGCCACCCGCGAGCGTCAGATCGGCGCCGTGCATGACCTGCGGCACGCCGTCCGCCAGCACGACCTTGCCGGCGCGCACCGCGCGCCACGGCGGCACCATGAGCTGCGGCCAGCGCTGATGCGCGTCGCCCTCGAAGAGCGCGACGCTGCGCACGATGCCGTCGCTGTCCACCTCGAGATTGATGTGCCCTAGCCCCGCGGCCGCATTCGCAAGCGGCGCGACGGGCAGCGCGACCTGACGGTTGCCGGCCGCGTCGGCCTGCGACAGCAGGATCGGCAGGTAGACCGGACGCGCGGCGAACGCCTCGGCAAGGCGCGCGTCGTCAGGCGAAGGTTCGGTGAAGAGCACGTCGTAGACCACGGCGGCCACGCCGGCCTTCGCGAGCTGATCGACGAGCCGCGCGTGAACGCTGCGCGGCCAGGGCCAGCGGCCCAGCGCCGTGACGCTCGCATTGTCGATCTCGACGATGACGATGTCGGGCGACACCGGGTGCGAGCGCGCGGTGAGAAAGCGGTCGTAGACGAGATGGTCGGCGCCGGCGGTCCAGTGCCACACGACGCTCAGCAGCACGATCGCAATGCCCGCGCAACTCACGCCCACCCACTCGAAGAGGAAGCGGCGCCCGACCGAGCGGCCAAGGCGCTGACGCGGCTTGACGCTCATGACGGGCCTCGTCACCAGTCGAGCCGGAACGACTGGACGGGGCTGGCCTTCTGGTAGTAACGGCCGTTGTCGAACTGCTCGGCGATCACGGTCCAGTAGTAGACGCCCTTGGGCAGATCGCTCACCACGACTTCTCCACCTGAGAGATCCGTGCGGTCGACGAGCGGCACGCGCAGGTCCGGCGCTGCCGCGAGGACGAAGCGGAAATGCAGGTTCGTCGCATTGCGGTCGACGAACCAGCGGAACGCATAGTTGTGCGTGTTGTCGACCCGGCCCGCCGACGTGCCGAGCGCAAGATGCCGGCGCTCGAACGCATAGGTGCTGGGCATGCCTTCGAGACTGCTCTGATCGATGGCCGCGACGCGCACGAAGTAAGTGCCGTCGGCCAGCGCGCCGACATCCGCATGAGACGAATCGAAACGCTCGTCGTGGATCATTTCGAGCAGGCCCGCGTCGCGCCCGATCTGCACGCGATAACCGTGCGCGCCGTCGATCGGCACGACGTCGAAGGCGACGTTCGCGTCGTCCTGCACTTTCGACGGATTCGCGATAGCGGGCGCGTCGAGCAGCGCCACCGGGCCGCCAACCGCGCCGCCCGCCGTCGTCAGGCTGCCGTGGCGGGCCGTGACGAGCTGCGTCGAAGCGGCGAGCGGCACGCCCGGCGCGGGCGTGCCTGCCCCGCCATGCGCCGCGTCGACGCCCACCGCGCCATCCAGCACCTCGACCGCGGTCGACTCGTTGCCGCCGTCGTAATTCACGCGAAAGCTCGTGCCGCGCACACCGGCGACGACAGAGGGCGAACGGATCTGGAAGCGGTCGTCCTTGCGCGTGGCGTGCGTGACCTCGCTGTCGACCTCGCCGTGCTGCAGGTTGATGACGCGGTCGGTCGTGCCGGTCAGCGCCGTCTGGCGCAGCGTGCCGAACTCGAGCGAGGTGTTGGGGGGAATGATCAGGTGGGTGCCGTCGGCCAGTTCGAGCGTGGCGAATCCGTCCTTGCCGGTTTGCAGCCGGTCGCCTTCGACGAGGCTCGACCCCACGACCAGCGGAAGCGACGGCTCGTTGCGAAAGGCGTGCGTGGCGGGTCCGCTCGTGGCGATCACCTTCGCGCTCAGGCCGTCCTCGCGCAGCAGCGCGACCGGCACGCGCAGCACGGTGCCGGGTTGCAGGTGGCGCGGCGTGCTCACATGGTTCAGACGGGCAAGCTGCATCCAGTCCGAGGAGTCGCGCAGATAGCGGGTCGCCACGTTGTAAAGCGAGTCGCCCGCGCGCGTGACATAGGTGATCGTGTCC
Source organism: Paraburkholderia sp. AV2 (assembly GCF_054968425.1). Classification (NCBI taxonomy): domain Bacteria; kingdom Pseudomonadati; phylum Pseudomonadota; class Betaproteobacteria; order Burkholderiales; family Burkholderiaceae; genus Paraburkholderia; species Paraburkholderia sp. AV2. Next base: position 70,251 of record NZ_JBANLK010000016.1, on the reverse strand, counting down.
GGCGCGCCGGCGTGGGCGCGCGCTTCATGCGCTTGCGCCGGAGATGCCGCCAGCCATGTTCCGCAGACCAGCGCGCAAACTGTGCAAACATCAAGGCGCGCAAAGGTACGGCCGGCCGGCGCCGCCAGCGTGCGCGCGGCTCGCCGGGCTTCGGCGGGCCGCATCGAACGGGCTGTGCTCACGCGGCGTCCCCTTCGATCCTCTCGAGTCGATAGCCGTAGCCGTAGATCGGTGTCAGCCGGTAGCCATTCTCGGGGCGCAGCCCCAGCTTCGAGCGCAGCATCGAGACATGCGTGTCCATCGTCCGCGACGGGATGTCGTCGGACTGCTTCCAGATGACGTCGAGGATGTGTGCGCGCGAAAGCGGACGGCTCAGGTGCTGGAACAGCAGGAGCGCGAGGTCGAACTCCTTGTGCGTAAGGGCGACCTGCCTGCCGCCCACCGCCACCTGGCGCGACTTCAGATCGAATTCGTAGTCGCCGAAGGTTTCCTTGATCGCGGGCGCATGCAACTGATAGGCGCGGCGCAGCAGCGAACCCACGCGCGCAAGCAGCACCGGCGCGGAAACCGGCTTGACCACGTAGTCGTCGGCGCCGTTGTTGAGCATCTGCGCGATATCGGTCTCGCGACTGCGGCTCGTCATGAACAGCACGGGCAGGCGGTTCGAGAGGCTCTGCCGCACCCAGTGCAAGACCTCGTCGCCGGCCATGTCCGGCACGTTCCAGTCGAGCACGAGCAGATCGAACGTCTCCCGCCGCAACTGCCGAACGAGCTCGCCGCCCTTGGCAAACGCGTGGCAGGCATGCCCGGCCGCCGTCAAGGTCTGGCAAACAAAATCGGTTTGAGCTGGATCGTCGTCCAGTACCGCAATTCTCATCATGCCCCGCACCCAGGATCGTTATTCATCTTTTCGGGACGGACTCGCCTGCCGGTCGCGCGACCTTGGCGCCGGTCCGGCCGCCGGCCGCGCAAGCGCGCCCGGTGGCCTCGTGTCGCCAGACGTCCATCCTTACACTCCCTGCGCGCTCGCCGTGGCGGGCGCGCCCCATCCGCTACTCTCGCTTCATCTTGAATAAAATGGGAGAGTGAAACGGCGGTCGCTGTCTGGAATCGGATTTCGCTCATAGTAGTCGAAAACGCCCAAGCCCGATTTAACGAGTCGAGTCACGCGAACTCGCGAGACTCCCGCCTACCCTTGCCGCTCGTCCTCGCACGCCGCGATGTCCGCGGGATGGCCGGGCGGCGGTGCGTCCTGCTCCGCTTCGTTCTCTGCCTCGGGCCGCGCGGACAGCAACGCCGTGAGTTGCTTGCGCACGTGCTCCCACGCGGCGTGGGCGTAGTCCGGCTGAACCGCGGCGCGCGATTGCGCCAGTACGAAAACGCGCAGCACGGTCGCCGGGCATTGGGTCAGCCGCTCCGAACGTCCGAACGGCGACTGGCGCAATGCTTCTGCAAGCCAGGGCATGTCGGCCTCGCAGGCGTCCGCGTAAGCTTCCATGGCCGAGCGCGCGTGGCGGTCGCGGACCAGGTCCAGCTCGACCCGCCCGAAAGCGCGCCCGTCGCCCTCGACCCGTGAAGCAGGCGGAAACCGAAGCCTGCCAAATCGAAAAAACATGCGTCCTCGCTCGCTGGTCCGTGCCAACCCCGCGGCGGCGCCCCGGCGGGACGGCCTCGCGTGTCTGCCAAATGCAAATGGAATGGGGCAGCCATCATGCCGCCCCGTTCCTGCGTATCGTGTATCGGTGCCGAGCGCCCTGCAATCCGGACGCGAGAGATGAAAAACGAGTGGCGACGGCCTTCGTTGCGAACTGCGCGGCCCCCCGGTTTATTCCCCGGGATTGGTCCGCCGACACAGTCACCGCCGTACCGGCTGCGACCCGCAAGCAACATCACCGCCCGATGACCGCCTGCCTGTCGCCGCCGCCCTCAAGGCACGACGAACAACCCCAGCCATCGCCACTCCACCTCAAAGCGCTGGCCTCCCAGCGTTATCCGGCGAACTCGGGTTCGCTCTGACTTCCTCCGCGCCGGCATGCGTACGGCCGTGTATCCGGCCGCGCCAGCCCCCGTAGCAAAATCGTTTGTCGGCGGCAGGTCGTGCTTTTTCCGCGACGGCCCATTGTCGCCGGAAGTGACAGAATGTACTGTCAGGGATTGTTAAATCTGACGGTGAATAGCAAAACCGGCGGGCGGTGCCGACCCGGCGTCCCGAATCGGCGCCGCCAGGCGCGCTGCTCGCCCCGTATCCCGATCGCATGAACGAATAAAGCGAGATCGCCGAGGCTTCGAACGATGCTTAGCCACTCAATTATTTAGCAATCCATATTAATTAACGTAAACGGCGCGGCGGGACCCGAAACGCGAGTCCCGCCCGCAAGAGAGTCGGGAATGCGGTCAGTTCTGCTGCCGCGATTCGCCGTGGCCGCCTTCCTCGTGACCGGAGGGACGAGCGGGCTCCGGACGCGCATTGCCGGGCGCGGGCCCGGGCGCATGCATGGCGCCGGCGGGCTGCGGGCCGGGGGGGCGGCCATAACCCTGCTGATGCGGACCGCCAGGGCGACCGCCATATTGCGGTTGCGGCGCCGGGCCGGGTGGCCGGGCAGCCGCCGGAGGCGGCCCGGACGGCCGCGGAGGCGCAGCAGCCGGGGGACGCGCCACGTTGCCTTGCTCGGGCGGTCCACCCGGGCCGGCCGGAGCGCGGTATGCGCCCTCCGGCGGTCCATGCGGCGTGCCGGGCGGCGGGTGGTATACGCCTGCCCCAGGTCCGCCGTGCATGAGCGGAGGCGGCACTGGCGGCCGCCCGCCATAACCCGGCGGCGGCACGCGTGCCCAGTGATCGCGCTCGCCGTACCACGGGCGGTCGCGATAGAAGCTACCCCAGTACGTGCCGATGGCGAAGGTCACGATGGGCAGCCCGATCGCCGCGCCATAGCCTTCGACGGGAACGTAGCCGCCCTGATACGGATAGGTGAGATACCCCGCGTAGATCCAGCCGCGCAGGCCGGGTAGCACGATGTCGCACCACGAGTAGTCGCTCACGCAGCCCATGACCTCGACAGGCACGCCCTGATCGACTTCGCTGACCACGGGGTAATCGCCGGAAGGTCCGGCGTAAAGGTCGACCGGTTGGCTCGTCCAGGCCTGCGCCTGGGCAAAAGCCCCTGGGGCGGCCAGCCCCAGACAGGCCGACGCTGCCGCGAGCGCCCACGCCGGCGCGCGCATCGTCTGCCGCTTACGCATTTTTCTCTCCCTTGCCTTGTCCAGCTTCAATACGGGCCGGGCAAGCAGATTGCGTACCCGGCCTATTCGTTTTCTTCGAAGTAATGTCCGAACTTCACCTGCTTCGTGCGGATGTAGCGTTCGTTCTCTTCCCGCATCGGAATGGCAAGCGCGACGCGTTCGAGCACCGGAATGCCGTGCTTCGAAAGCGTGTCGAACTTCTTGGGATTATTACTCATGAGGCGCACCGACGACACGTTCAGGAGCCGCAGGATTGCCGCAGCCGAATCGTATTCGCGCGCGTCGTCGGGCAGGCCCAGGTCGAGATTGGCCTCGACGGTGTCGCGGCCCTGCTCCTGCAGCGCGTACGCGCGGATCTTGTTCGACAGGCCAATGCCGCGGCCCTCGTGACCGCGCAGGTAGAGCAGCACGCCGCGCCCTTCGGCCGCGATGTAGCGCAACGCCTGATCGAGTTGCTCGCCGCAGTCGCAGCGGTAGGAGCCGAGAACGTCGCCGGTCAGGCATTCGGAGTGCAGCCGCGTCAGCACGGGCTCGCCGCTCCCCACGTTGCCCATCACGAGCGCGAGGTGCTCGGCACCGCCGTCCCTCACCCGATAGACGTAGGACGTGAACGTGCCGTAACGAGTCGGCAGCGAAGCGGTGGCGTCGAGCACGACGCATTCGTTGGCGTTTTCGCCGTCCGCGCAGGACGACTCAGGAAGCGTAGGCATGATCTGGAACAGAAGACTGGCAAATACCGGCTCGCGACCGGGTTGAAGTTAGGAACCGGAGTTTACCGCCATTTGGCATCCCTCGCCGCGCGTCGCCTGCGGAGCGATCCGGCGGACAGTCGTCCCTCAGGCGTTGCCCCGCGCGCATATCCAGACGCCGCGACACGACCCGTCCGCCTATACTGAAAGCGTTTTCCAATGGCACGGCCGGCGCCCAGCCCGTCGTGCTGCGCCGCGCAATGACTGAAAACCCACCGCAGGACGAATGGGAGTCGCCCTATGACAAGCGTTGCACAGGTACTCAAGTCGAAGCCGGAACAGGTGGTCTATACGATTGCCGCCTCGGATTCCGTCTATAACGCAATCCGCCTGATGGCGGAAAAAGGGATCGGGGCGCTGGTCGTCACGGACGACAACGCGATCGTCGGCATCGTTACCGAGCGCGACTATGCGCGCAAGATCGTGCTGATGGACCGTTCGTCGAAAACCACGGCGGTGCGCGACATCATGACTCCGCACGTGCGCTTCGTGGAACTCGCGCAAACCACCTACGACTGCATGGCGCTGATGACCGAGCGCCGCATGCGCCACCTGCCCGTGATAGAAGACGGCAAGCTGATCGGGATGGTGTCGATCGGCGACCTCGTCAAGGAGATCATCGCCGAGCAGCAGTTCACGATCTCGCAGCTGGAACACTACATCACCGGCGGCCCCGGCACCTGAACCGCCTCGCGGCACTGCGCGAAGCGCCGCATGAAAAAAGCCCAATCCAGCCGGGTTGGGCCAAGCCGCCTTGCGGCGGCGGAGGTTTCACGCATGAAAGCCAGGCGACACGATGCGTGCCGTGCGCGCGGTATCGCCTATGGCTACAGTCTAGGCAGTCAAGCGACCAGGGCAAATACCCGGTTTTCCAACACACCGTTTCGTACCCCACAACAATCGCACGCCGGCCGGCATCGATTCAGACTCCGGTTGCCAACAGCCTGCGCGGCCCGCTGACGAACAGGCTGCCGACTTCGAAGAAGCGCAGCGGCCGTTCGGTTTCGCGCGACAGGCCGATACGCGTCGTTACGCCGACAGGCCGGGCGGGCTCGTCCACGCGACCGATCCAGAGGCCGCGCCCGCGGCACAAGTCCACGCCGTCGAAGGCCGCGCCAACGCCGAACGCCTGCGTCAGGCGGCCTGGCCCGCGCGCGAGGTCGCGCAAAGGTGCGTCTGGCCGGCGCGCCTCCATCTCCGCCAGCCCTTCCAGCGGCTCGACGGCGCGAATCAGCACACCCGCGCCAACGTCCGCCTCCTCGCTCGACATATTGAGCATCCATGAAGCGCCATAGGTGAGCCGCACATAGGCATGGCCGCGCTCGAGAAACAGCGAGGCGTTCCAGCGCCGCCGGCCGATGAACGCGTGACTGGTCGAATCGCCCACCGGGTAGGCCTCCATTTCCACGATCCGCCCGCTGACGCGGCCCTGCGCGCAATCATGGATCAGGTATTTGCCGACCATGAAGCGCGCCAGCTCGACGGTGTCCACGGGCAGGTCCGCGCGGCGCAGCGCGACGATCGGCAGCCGCGGCGACGAAGTCGCGGCCATCGCCGTTCGCGCACGAGCCAGTGTGGGCGCAAGGCTACCCTCGCCCGTCGGCCCCTCCCGACTCGCTCCGCGCAACCCGGCCGGGATGGCGCGCGGCTTCAACGCGACGCCTGCGTCTGCGCACGCAGTTTCGCTACATCGGCCACCCCCACCGCCGCCGCCTGATTGTTCCAGCCCGCACGGATGAAAGTCAGCACGTCGGCGATCTGGCGATCGGTCAGGACATCGGCATAAGCCGGCATCGGATACGGCGCCGGAATGCCCTGGATCACGAGGTCGCCGGTGCCGTTCAGCGTCACGTTGATGAGCGACGACGCGTTCGGCTCGAGCACGTTCGGATTGCCCGCGAGCGGCGCGAGCATCGGCGCGAAGCCGCGCCCGTCGGTGCCGTGGCAATGCATGCAGTACGCCGCGTAGACGCGGGCGCCCGCATCGTTCGCCGGCCGCGTGAGCGACACCTTCGTCGCCTGCCCGTCGTACGCATACTGCGACCCGCCGTTGCCTCCCGCCGCCGGCAGCGACTTCAGGTAGGCCGAGATCGCGTTGACGTCCGCGTCGTTCATCGCCTGGGTGCTGTTGTTGATCACGCTCGTCATCGCGCCGAACGCCGATGCGTGCTGGTTCGCCCCCGTCTTCAGGAACTGCGCGAGATCCGCTTCGCTCCAGCGCCCGAGGCCCGTGTTGTGCTCGCTCGTGAGGTTCGACGCGAACCAGCCGTCGAGCAGCGCGCCCGTGAGATACGCGCTGCCGCTTTCGTCGAGCGCCTTCTCGTTGAACGCGACGCTGCGCGGCGTATGGCAGGAGCCGCAATGGCCGAGGCCCTGCACGAGGTAGGCGCCGCGGTTCCATGCGACGTCCTTCCCCGGCTTGTCCTGATACACGCCCTTGTCGAGAAAGAACGCATTCCAGATCTTCAGCGGCCAGCGCATGTTCATGGGCCATGGGATATCCGCTTCGCGGTTGGCCTGCTTCACCGGCTGCACGCCGTGCATGAAGTACGCGTACAGCGCGGCGACGTCCTCGTCGCGCACCTTCGCATAAGACGGATAGGGCATGGCCGGATAAAGGTTGTGGCCGTCCTTCGCCACGCCTTCGCGCAATGCGCGCGCGAAGTCCTCTTCCGTGTAGCCGCCGATGCCCGTCTCGGGGTCGGGCGTGATGTTGGTCGTGTAGATGGGGCCCAGCGGCGTGCTCATCGGCAAGCCGCCCGCGAACGGCTTGCCGTGCGGCGCCGTGTGGCACGCCGCGCAATCGCCCGCCGCCGCGAGATAGGCGCCGCGTTGAACCCTGTCGGCGTCGGTTGCCGCGGCAAACGCCGCGTGCGAGGGCGTGAGCGCGAGCGCCGCGAATGCCAGCGCGGCGCCGAATGCGTTGTTCATTTTCATGGTGACTCGCCTCCCTCAGGCCGACTGCGCGTTCTGCAGTTGACGCCCCACGGGCAACTGCCGCAGGCGCTTGCCCGTGGCCGCGTAGATCGCGTTCGTCACGGCCGGCGCAAGCGCGGCCGTGCCCGGCTCGCCGATGCCGCCCGGCGCCTCCGTGCTCTTCACGATGCGCACTTCGATCTGCGGCGACTGGTCGATGCGCAGCATCCGGTAGTCGGTGAAGTTCGTCTGCGCGACGCGGCCGCGGTCGATCGTGATCTCGCTGTACAGCGCCGCCGTAATGCCGAAGATGATGCCGCCTTCGATCTGCGCCTCGATCGTCTCGGGATTGACGGCCATGCCGCAGTCGACGGCGCAGACCACGCGGTTCACGCGCACCTCGCCGTCGTCCACGCTCACCTCGGCCACCATGCAGAGAAAACTGCCGAAGGCATGCATCACCGATACGCCGCGCCCCTGCCCCTTGGGCAGCGGCGCCCCCCAGTTCGCGGCACGCGTGGCGACGTCGAGCACGTTCAGCGCGCGCGGCGATTTGTCGAGCAGCGCGCGCCGGTAGGCGACGGGGTCGGTCTTCGCGGCCACGGCCAGTTCGTCGACGAAGCTTTCCACGACGAAGGTGCCGCGCGTCGGCCCCACGCCGCGCCAGAACGCGGTGGGAACGGCGTGCGGCTCCACGCGCACGTATTCGATCAACTGGTTGGGCAGGTCATAAGGCAGGTCGACGGCCACTTCGACAGCATCCGGATCGATGCCGTTGTGGAACGCGGGCGGCGCGAAGCGCGCGAGGATCGACGAGCCCGCGATGCGATGCTGCCAGGCGAGAGGCTTGCCGGTAGCATCGAGGCCGGCGGAGAGGCGGTCGTAATAGTACGGCCGGTACATGTCGTGCTGGATGTCCTCCTCGCGCGTGTAGAAGACCTTGACCGGCGCATTGACCGCCTTGCCGATCTTGAGCGCCTGGGTGATCGCATCGACTTCGAGCCGCCGCCCGAAGCCGCCGCCGAGCAGATGGTTGTGCACCGTAATCTGCTCGGGCTTGAGGCCCGTCACGGCCACGGCCGCGTCGACGGCCCGCGTGGGCACCTGGGTGCCCACCCAGATATCGCAGCCGTCGGGCCGCACGGACACCGTGCAGTTGATCGGTTCCATCGTGGCGTGCGCGAGGAAAGGCTGCTGATAGACGGCATCGACGCGCGTCTTCGCATTGCCGAACGCCTGCTGCACGTCGCCGTCCTTGCGCGCGACGGCACCGCCTTGCTCCGATGCCGTGGCAAGGTCGGCGACGATCTGCTGCATCGAGAGCGCCGCGCCCGGCCCCTCGTTCCACTGCACCACGAGCGCCGCCGCGCCGCGCTTCGCGGCCCACGTATGCGCGCCGACCACGGCCACGGCGTTATCGATCTTCACGACCCCGGTGACGCCGGGAATCTGTTTCGCGTGCGTGTCGTCCACGCCGGCGAGCGTGCCGCCGAACACCGGGCAGTTCACGATGGCGGCGTAGACCATGCCGGGCAGGCGCACGTCGAGACCGAAGAGCGCCGAGCCGTCCACCTTCTCCGGCGAGTCGAGCCGCTTCGTCGGCTTGCCGATCAGCGTGAAGTCCCTGGGGTCCTTGAGCGCCACCTTGGGCGGCACGGGCAGCTTCGCCGCCGTGTCCGCGAGCTGGCCATAGGCGAGCCGGCGGCCGCTTGCGTCGTGCACCACCTCGCCGGCGCGCGCGGAGCAGGTGGCGGGATGCACCTGCCATTGCTGCGCCGCCGCCTGGATCAGCGCCGTGCGCGCGGCCGCGCCGGCCTCGCGCATGGGCTGCCACGCGTAGCGGATCGAGGTCGAGCCCCCCGTCAACTGGCCGCCCAGCAACGGGTCTGTGAAGAGCTTCGCGTTGGGCGGCGCGTGATCGATCGTCACGCTGTCGAGCGGCACTTCCAGCTCTTCCGCAATCAGCATGGGAATCGACGTGTAGACGCCCTGCCCCATCTCCACCTTCGGAATGATCAGCGTGACCTTGCCGGCGCGGTCGATCTGGATGAAGGCATTCGGTTCGAAGACGCCGTCCTGCGGCGCCTCGTTGCCGTCGCCGCCGATGACGGACGCGCGCGCCGGCGCGTCGCCCTGCGCCAGCGTCGAGACGCTGAAGCCGAGCAGCAGACCGCCGCCCGCCGCCGCGCCGAGCTTCAGGAACGCGCGGCGCGACACGCCGGCGTGACGGGCAGGGTGCAATTCGCCGTGCGGCGCACCGTTTTGTGCATCGAGGAGGCCCCGCGACATGTCAGGCCTCCTTCGCGGCTTGCTTGATGGCCGCACGAATCCGGTTATAGGTCCCGCAGCGGCAGATGTTGCCGGCCATGGCCGCGTCGATGTCGGCGTCGCTCGGGTCCGGATTCGACGCGATCAGCGCCGCCGCCGACATCACCTGCCCCGACTGGCAGTAGCCGCACTGCACCACGTCGAGATCCCGCCACGCTTTCTGCACCTTCTGGCCCGCGGGCGTCGCGCTCACGGCCTCGATGGTCGTGATCTTGCGGCCGGCGACGGCCGCGACGGGCAGCACGCACGAGCGCGTGGCCTCGCCTTCCAGATGCACCGTGCAGGCGCCGCATTGCGCAATGCCGCAGCCGAACTTCGTGCCGGTCAGGCCGACGATGTCGCGCAGCACCCAAAGGAGCGGCATGTCGGGTGGGGCGTCGACGTCATGGGTCTGGCCGTTGATCGTGAGCGTAGTCATGGGCTCTCCGGTGGTAGGGATTTGTCGTTATGGATCGAGCAATCGAAGGGCCGATGCGCCGGCTGTTCCGTTTCGAAAAGCCAATGCGCATGGCCCTGCCAGCGCGACCTGCCGAGAACCGGTTGAGTGTAGCGCCGCAGTTAAACGCGTGCAGAAAGCCGGCCGCCCGGGTGTCCAGGTTCCCGCGCGGTTGCGGGCCCTGCTTGCGACACGCGGAGAGGCAGGCCTTGCGCTACCATCGTCCGCAGAACCCCACGACCCGCCGCGCGGCGCGCGCGGCACCGAAGGAGCCGCAAGATGAACGAGCAACGCGCAAGGCAGTTTCTCAACGAAGTCCGCAAGCCGCTCCTCACGCTGCACAAGGCCATCCTCGACCACGAGCGCGCGGAGTACGAACGCGAGTTCGGACCCGTTACGCCCGCGGCGTTCCTCCAGGTGCTGATCAACGGCACGGGCTTCCGCTGGCTCATGCCGCTTTCGAGCGTGATCACGAACATCGACGAATCGCTGGACGCGAAAGACGCGACCGACGACGACCGGATCGGCGCCGCGCAGGCGGTCTGCTCGTTGTTTTCGGGCGAGGAGTCGAAGGAGTTTTTCGAGCGCTATCAGGCGCTGCTACAGGTGAGCCCGCATGTCGCGCAACTGCACGGGCAAGTCACGCCGCTCCTGCGCGGCGCGCAGGACGCCTGAGGCGAACGGCGCCGCGCCGCGATCGCGGGCCGGCTCCCGTTCCTGTCTCACCCGCCGCGCGCCGCGCGCTTGCGCGCAGCCGTAGTGGCAGAACCGCCCGCCTCGCGCACGGCGGCCAGGCGCCGCCACAACGTCGTCTTGCTGATGCCCAGCATCTCGCACACGCGGTCGCGGTCTCCGCCGCAGGCTTCGAGCGCTGCGCGAATCTCTTCCGCCTCCAGGCTCAGGCTGCGCTCGCGTAGCGTCGGCACGGCGCCCCCCGCCACGGCAGCGTCGGGCGCCACAGACGAGTCGAACACCTCCGGCGCAATCGAGCGCAGCACGTCCACCGGAATCGCTTCGACGTCCGTGTCGGCCAGCTCCACCACGATGCGCTCCACCACGTTCTGCAACTCGCGCACGTTGCCGGGCCAGTCGTGACGCACGAGCGCCTCTGCGACCGGCGCGAGCGTCGCGAATGCCGATTCCGCCGTACGAATGCGCAGCGCGACGCGCGGCTCGCGGCGCGCCGCTTGCAGCAATAGTTCGGCGGCGAGCGGCACGACATCGGCCGCGCGCTCGCGCAAGGCCGGAATCGCGAGATTGAGAATGTTCAGCCGATAGTAAAGGTCGGCGCGAAACTCGCCGGCCTCGATCTGCCCCGCGAGCGAGCGGTGCGTCGCCGCCACCACGCGCACGTCCACGCGCGTGGGCTCCGTCGCGCCGAGGCGCACCACCTCGCGCTCCTGCAGCACGCGCAACAGGCGGCTCTGCAGCGGCAGCGGCATCTCGCCGATCTCGTCGAGAAAGAGCGTGCCGCGATGCGCGGCCTCGATCAGGCCGACCTTGCCGCCGCGCCGCGCGCCCGTGAAGGCGCCCTCCTCGTAGCCGAACAGTTCGCTCTCCAGCAGCGCCTCGGGAAACGCGCCGCAGTTGATCGCCACGAACGGAAAATCGCGCCGCGCGCTCTCGCGGTGAATGCCCTGCGCGACCATCTCCTTGCCGGTACCGCTCTCGCCGCGGATCAGCACGGTGGCGTCCGATTTCGCGTAGCGCTTCGCGAGCTGGCGCACGCGCTCGATGCCCGGCGTCGCGCCGCTCAGGTCGTCGAGCCGGTAGCGCGCCACGAACTGCTGGGTGCGCTGGCGCGTGCGCAGCGTGCGGTCGAGCCGCTCCACCGCGCGCGACTCCTGGAACGTGAGCACGGCGCCCGTCGTCACGCCGTTGTCGACGAGCGGCCCACGGTGCACGACATAGCTCACGCCCCGCACGGTTTCGAGCGATTCGCCGTCGGCCTCGGGCAGCGCGAAGGCAATGTCCGGCGCCAGCTCGGCGAGCGACCGGCCCGCCGCCAGCGCCGGATCGACGCCGAGCACGGCGGCAAGACGCTGGTTGATCGCCTCCACGCGCCCTTCCGAGTCGAGCGCCACCACGCCGTCGCGCAGGTGCTGCAGCACGCTGTCCAGACGCTGGCGGCGCTGCGTCTCGCGCCAGGTGGCCAGCGCGACTTCGAGCGCATTGTCGAACGCCGCGCGCACGGAGGAATGCGAGTAGACGAAGAACGGCACGAGCCCGAGCCGCGCGGCCAGATCGTTGACGAGGCCCGGCCCCACGACCGCGCCCACGCCACGGTCGCGCAGGTCGAGCACACAGGCCTCCGCGTCCTGCACGGTGCGGTACGACGCGAACACCACGTCGAGCCCCCAGGCGCTCGCGAAACGGCGCACCTCGGCGGGCGTCTCGCCATAGGTGACAAGCGCGACGACCTCGGTTTCGCGGCGCGCGCGGGCCAGCGCCTGCATCACGTCGAAGCCGGTGGGCTGCAGCAGCACGACCGGCACGTCGATACGCGCCTTCAGATAGCCGCCGTTCGAACCCGCCGCGACGATGACGTCGGGCCGCTGATTCGGCCCCGCCGCCGCGATCTCGGCCACCGCCTCCTCGAAGCCGCGCGCGACCACCCGCAGGTCGGCGAGATCGTCGTATTCGCGGGCGATATCGCGAAACAGGTCGCGCAGGCGGCTGATGCCCATGGCCCAGACGCGCGGGCGGAATTCGGAGGGAACGGGAAAGCGGGTCATGGTGCCGGTCGCTGCGGTAAGGCGGGAAGCGACATTATCGCCCGGATTTCAAATTTGAAACTCCAATTTCAGAATCGCAATGCGCGCAGCGCGGACCGTCCAGCCAATTTGGCGGAAAATCAATGCGTTAGCCCCGCCACTCCGCCCTGGCACGGTAACTGCAATATCGAGTCGCGATTTCATCGGAGACATCCAGCATGACCAACCGAACCCCCACCAGCGCCGGCGCGAAATTCCGCGCGGCCGTCGCCGCAGAACAACCGCTGCAGGTCGTCGGCGCCATCACCGCCTATGCCGCCAAGCTTGCCGAGCAGACCGGCTTCAAGGCCGTCTACCTCTCCGGCGGCGGCGTGGCCGCCAATTCGCTCGGCGTGCCCGACCTCGGCATCAGCACGATGGACGACGTGCTCATCGACGCCCGCCGCATCACCGACGCCGTCGAGATTCCGCTGATGGTCGACATCGACACCGGCTGGGGCGGCGCCTTCAACATCGCGCGCACCGTCAAGTCGTTCATCAAGGCCGGCGTCGCGGCCGTGCATATGGAAGACCAGGTGGGCCAGAAGCGCTGCGGCCACCGCCCGAACAAGGAAGTGGTGCCGACCGACGAGATGGTGGACCGCGTGAAGGCCGCCGTGGACGCGCGCACGGACGACCAGTTCGTGATCATGGCGCGCACCGACGCGGCCGCGGTGGAAGGCATCGATGCGGCGATCGAGCGCGCGGTGGCCTACGTCGAGGCCGGCGCCGACATGATTTTCCCGGAAGCGATGAAAACGCTCGACGACTATCGCCGCTTCAGGGCCGCCGTGAAGGTGCCGATTCTCGCGAACCTGACCGAGTTCGGCTCGACGCCGTTCTTCACGACGGAAGAACTGAAGAGCGCGAACGTGGACATCGCGCTCTACTGCTGCGGCGCGTACCGCGCGATGAATGCGGCGGCGCTGAACTTCTACGAGACCGTGAAGCGCGACGGCACGCAGAAAGCGGCCGTTTCGACCATGCAGACGCGCGAGGATCTCTACAAATACCTCGGCTATCACGCGTACGAAGACAAGCTCGACGAGCTGTTCGCCGCGAAGAAGTAAACGTAGCGCAGTCACGCGATTCATTGCGTTCACTCCCGCATCTGAACCATTCGAGACATCATCAAGAGGACGACACCATGAGCGAAGCAGATACCAAGGCACAGGGCGCAGGCGGCTTCAAGCCGAAGAAGTCGGTCGCGCTCTCGGGCGTGGCGGCGGGCAACACGGCGCTGTGCACCGTGGGCCGCACCGGCAACGACCTGCACTACCGCGGCTACGACATTCTCGATCTGGCCACCGCCTGCGAGTTCGAAGAAGTCGCTTACCTGCTCGTGCACGGCAAGCTGCCGAACGCGGCCGAACTCGTCGCCTACAAGACGAAGCTCAAGGCCCTGCGCGGTCTGCCCGCGAACGTGAAAGCGGCGCTGGAGTGGGTGCCCGCTTCGGCGCACCCGATGGACGTGATGCGCACGGGCGTTTCCGTGCTCGGCACCGTGCTGCCCGAAAAGGACGACCACAATCTGCCGGGCGCGCGCGACATCGCCGACCGCCTGATGGCCTCGCTCGGCTCCATGCTGCTGTACTGGTACCACTACTCGCACAACGGCAAGCGCATCGAAGTGGAAACCGACGACGATTCGATCGGCGGTCACTTCCTGCACCTGCTGCACGGCCGCGAGCCGTCGAAGTCGTGGGTCGATGCGATGCACGTCTCGCTGAACCTCTACGCCGAACACGAGTTCAACGCTTCGACGTTCACGGGCCGCGTGATCGCGGGCACGGGCTCGGACATGTACTCGGCCATCACGGGCGCGATCGGCGCGCTGCGCGGCCCGAAGCACGGCGGCGCGAACGAGGTGGCGTTCGAGATCCAGTCGCGCTATGAAAACCCGGACGACGCGGAAGCCGACATCCGCCGCCGCGTGGAAGCGAAGGAAGTCGTGATCGGTTTCGGCCACCCGGTCTACACGATCTCGGACCCGCGCAACAAGGTCATCAAGGAAGTGGCGCGCAAGCTCTCGAAGGAGCAGTCGAACCTGAAGCTCTTCAACATCGCCGAGCGCCTCGAATCGACGATGTGGGACATCAAGAAGATGTTCCCGAACCTCGACTGGTTCAGCGCCGTGTCGTACCACATGATGGGCGTGCCGACCGCGATGTTCACGCCGGTGTTCGTGATCGCGCGCACGGCCGGCTGGAGCGCGCACATCATCGAACAGCGCATCGACAACAAGATCATTCGTCCGAGCGCGAATTACACCGGTCCGGAGAACCTGAAGTTCGTGCCGATCGGCAAGCGCTGATTTCCGCGAAGCGAATTCCCATGAACACCGCCTACCGCAAATCCCTTCCGGGCACCCGGCTCGACTACTTCGACGCGCGCGAAGCCGTCGAAGCCATCCGGCCCGGCGCCTGGGACACCTTACCTTACACCTCGCGCGTGCTCGCCGAGAACCTCGCGCGCCGCTGCGACCCGGCCACGCTCGCCGCCTCGCTCACGCAGCTCATCGAACGCAAGCGCGACCTCGACTTTCCGTGGTATCCAGCGCGCGTGGTCTGCCACGACATCCTCGGGCAAACCGCGCTCGTCGACCTCGCGGGCCTGCGCGACGCCATCGCCGACCAGGGCGGCGACCCGGCGAAAGTAAATCCGGTCGTGCCGGTGCAACTGATCGTCGACCACTCGCTCGCCGTGGAATGCGGCGGCTTCGACCCGGACGCGTTCGCGAAGAACCGTGCAATCGAGGACCGCCGCAACGTTGACCGCTTCGACTTCATCAACTGGACGAAGCAGTCCTTCCAGAACGTCGACGTGATCCCGCCCGGCAACGGCATCATGCACCAGATCAATCTGGAGAAGATGTCGCCCGTGATCGGCGTCACCGAAGGCGTGGCGTACCCCGATACCTGTGTCGGCACGGACAGCCATACGCCGCATGTGGACGCGCTCGGCGTGATCGCCATCGGCGTGGGCGGGCTCGAAGCGGAGAACGTCATGCTCGGCCGCGCCTCGTGGATGCGCCTGCCCGATATCGTGGGCGTGGAACTCACGGGCAAGCGCCAGCCTGGCATCACCGCCACCGACATCGTGCTCGCGCTCACCGAATTCCTGCGCAAGGAAAAGGTCGTGGGTGCGTATCTGGAGTTCCGTGGAGCAGGCGCGTCGAGCCTCACGCTCGGCGACCGCGCCACGATCTCGAACATGGCCCCCGAATATGGCGCGACGGCCGCGATGTTCTTCATCGACAACCAGACGCTCGACTATCTGCGCCTCACGGGCCGCGACGAAGAGCAGGTCAAGCTCGTCGAGACCTATGCGAAGACGGCGGGCCTGTGGGCCGATGCGCTCGCTCATGCGCAATACGAGCGTACGCTCACATTCGATCTGTCCTCCGTCGTGCGCAACATGGCCGGCCCGTCGAATCCGCACAAGCGCCTGCCCACCTCGGCGCTGGCCGAGCGCGGCATCGCGGGCAAGTGGGAAGAAACGCCGGGCCAGATGCCGGACGGCGCAGTGATCATCGCCGCCATTACGAGCTGCACGAACACGAGCAACCCGCGCAACGTGATCGCGGCCGCCCTGCTCGCGCGCAACGCGAACGCGCGCGGCCTCACGCGCAAGCCGTGGGTGAAGAGCTCGCTCGCGCCGGGATCGAAAGCCGTCGAGCTCTACCTCGAAGAAGCGAAACTGCTGCCCGAACTCGAAAAGCTCGGCTTCGGCATCGTGGCGTTCGCGTGCACCACGTGCAACGGCATGTCGGGCGCGCTCGATCCGAAGATCCAGCAGGAGATCATCGACCGCGACCTCTACGCCACGGCCGTGCTCTCGGGCAACCGCAACTTCGACGGCCGCATCCACCCGTACGCGAAGCAGGCCTTCCTCGCCTCGCCGCCGCTCGTGGTGGCGTACGCCATCGCCGGTACGATCCGCTTCGACATCGAAAAGGATGCGCTCGGCACCGACCAGAATGGCAAGCCGGTCTACCTGAAAGACCTCTGGCCGAGCGACGAGGAAATCGATGCCATCGTCGTGCAAAGCGTGAAGCCCGAGCAGTTTCGCAAGGTGTACGAACCGATGTTCGCCATCACTGCCTCGCGCAGCGAGGCGGCCGATCCGCTGTACGACTGGCGTGCGCAAAGCACCTACATCCGCCGCCCGCCGTACTGGGAAGGCGCGCTGGCCGGCGAGCGCACGCTGCGCGGGCTGCGGCCGCTCGCCGTGCTCGGCGACAACATCACGACCGACCATCTCTCGCCCTCCAACGCGATTTTGCCCAACAGTGCGGCGGGCGAGTACCTCGCGAAAATGGGCCTGCCCGAAGAGGACTTCAACTCGTACGCGACGCACCGCGGCGATCACCTCACGGCCCAGCGCGCCACCTTCGCGAACCCCACGCTCGTCAACGAAATGGCCGTGGTGGACGGCGCCGTGAAGAAGGGCTCGCTCGCCCGCATCGAGCCGGAAGGCAAGGTCACGCGCATGTGGGAAGCCATCGAAACCTACATGGAGCGCAAGCAGCCGCTCATCATCGTCGCGGGGGCCGACTACGGCCAGGGCAGCTCGCGCGACTGGGCGGCCAAGGGCGTGCGGCTCGCGGGCGTGGAAGCGATCGTCGCCGAAGGGTTCGAGCGCATTCACCGCACTAACCTGATCGGCATGGGCGTGCTGCCGCTGGAGTTCAAGGCCGGCACGAACCGCACGACGCTCGGCATCGACGGCACCGAGACCTTCGACGTGATCGGCGAGCGCAGGCCGCGCGCCGATCTCGCGCTCGTGATCCAGCGGAGGAACGGCGAGCGCGTGGAAGTGCCCGTGACCTGCCGGCTCGACACCGCGGAGGAAGTTTCGATCTACGAGGCGGGCGGCGTGCTGCAGCGTTTCGCGCAGGACTTCCTCGAATCGTCCAGGGCCGCGGCGTAAACCGTCGCTTCGATGCAATACGAGGGCGGCACAGCGACGTGCCGCCCGTTTCGATCACAGGACAGAGCTTTCATGGCCCACGAACCTCAAATCAGGATTCCCGCCACCTACCTGCGCGGCGGCACCAGCAAAGGCGTGTTCTTCCGTCTGCAGGATCTGCCCGAAGTGGCGCAGCAGCCGGGCGCCGCGCGCGATGCGCTGCTCCTGCGCGTGATCGGCAGCCCCGACCCCTACGGCAAGCAGATCGACGGCATGGGCGGCGCGACGTCGAGCACGAGCAAGACCGTGATCGTCGCGAAAAGCAGCCGGCCCGACCACGACGTCGATTACCTGTTCGGCCAGGTCGCCATCGACAAGGCATTCGTGGACTGGAGCGGCAACTGCGGCAATCTCTCGGCGGCCGTGGGGCCGTTCGCGATCAGCGGCGGCCTCGTGGACGCAAACCGCATTCCGCACGACGGGGTGGCCATCGTGCGCATCTGGCAAGCCAATATCGGCAAGACGATCATTGCGCACGTCCCGGTCACCCACGGCGCGGTGCAGGAAACCGGCGATTTCGAACTGGACGGCGTGACCTTCCCCGCCGCCGAAGTGCAGCTCGAGTTTCTCGACCCCGCCGCCGAAGAAGACGGCGCGGGCGGCGCGATGTTCCCCACGGGCAAGCTCGTGGACGACCTCGAAGTGCCCGGCGTGGGCACGCTGAAGGCGACGATGATCAATGCGGGCATCCCGACGATCTTCGTCAATGCCGAAGCTATCGGCTACACGGGCACCGAACTGCAGGACGCGATCAACGGCGACGCCGCGGCGCTCGACAAGTTCGAGACGATCCGCGCCCATGGCGCGCTGCGCATGGGCCTCATCAAGTCGCTCGACGAGATCGCCACACGCCAGCACACGCCCAAGATCGCCTTCGTCGCGAAGCCGCAGGCCTACACGGCCTCAAGCGGCAAACGCGTGGGCGCCGAGGACGTGGACCTGCTCGTGCGGGCGATGTCGATGGGCAAGCTGCATCACGCGATGATGGGCACGGCGGCGGTGGCGATCGGCACGGCGGCGGCGATCCCCGGCACGCTCGTGAACCTCGCGGCGGGCGGCGGCGAACGCAACGCGGTGCGCTTCGGTCACCCCTCGGGCACGCTGCGCGTGGGCGCCGAGGCGCGAGTGGAGAACGGCGAGTGGACCGTCACGAAGGCCATCATGAGCCGCAGTGCGCGCGTGCTGATGGAAGGCTGGGTGCGGGTGCCGGAAATACGCATTTTCAGGGGCTAACCTGACCTACCCGCCCGCAAAGCTCGCCTGAAAATGCCGAAAGCCGCCTCTCCGACACATCGCGGGGGGCGGCTTTTTTTCATAGGAAAAACGGACGTCAGTTGCTCGCGATCGGTTGCGGCGGCAAATACGGCATCGGATCGACCGGCTTGCCGTCGCGGCGCACCTCGAACAGCACGGCCACACGATCGTTGTCCTCGTTGCCCATCTCCGCGATCTGCTGCCCCTGGCGCACCATGTCGCCCATCTTCACGAGCAGGCGCCGGTTGTGCGAGTACGCGGTCAGGAAATCCTTGTTGTGCTGGACGATGATGAGGCTGCCGTACTCGTTGAGGCCCGTACCCGCGTACATCACCTTGCCGTCCGCGGCCGCGAGCACAGGGTCGCCGGCCTTGCCCGCGATCTCGATACCGCGCGTCTCGCCCGCCTGGAAGCCCTCGACAACCGACCCCTGCGCCGGCCAGACGAGCGCGACGCTCTGGGCGTGACGCGCCACTTCCGACGCCACCTCGCGATTTTCGGCCGGGTTGGCCGCAGCGGCGGCTGCGCCGCCGGTACTCGCGGCGGCCTGGACGGTAATCGTTTGCTTCGAGACGATCTTGAGCGACTGTCCCGTGCGCACGTGTCCATGCCTGATGTGATTCCAGGTCTCGAGGTCCTTCACGCTGCAGTCGTGCGCCTGAGCGATCCGCTGCAGTGAATCGCCGCGTCGCACGCGCACCCACGTGGTCTTCGTCACCACGCGGGTGGTCGGATCGGCCTGAGTCGCCGCGGCGGCGGAAGCCGCGTTGGCGGCCGGCGCCGATGCCGGGCTGGCCGAAGCGGACGGTTCCGGCTGCGGTTGCGGCGGCTGCGGTTGCTGGTCCTGACCGACGTTCGCGCAACCCGCGACCAGGACTGCGATCCCGATCGCGGCCCAGAGCGCTTTCAGACCTTTGGCACGCTGGCCACCATGAGCGTTGAACATGCTTACCTCCTTGCAATCTCGGCGGCCGGCGCTGGACGCGCGGGGCGCAAGCGGCGCGGTATGCGGCGTCTGGCGCGCTCCCGGCGTCGCGTCGACCCGGCGCACACAGCCGCCCGGCCCGCTTCGATCTGTACCCAATCGTCTCTCTTCTTCGAAGAAAAGACCGCTATATCACGGCATCGCCCGTCTCGAACGGACGATTACAATCTCAAAATCGACTCGGCATTGTAAAACGCATTTCACATTCTTCCGGCCGCGACTCACACTCTGATACAACTCTTAAGCAGTGGTATTCGGGCTGAATGCGGGGTCGAATGCAGCGCTGAATGCGGGCCCGATATGACCCTTACCGGTCTTCACCCCATATCGGCAGGATGGCGGCAAAACTTGAGCCGGCAGGCCTCGCGCACTGAAAGCAATATGAAATTAATGTAGTATTGACGCCCTGCTCCGGCCCCGATGACCGGAAACCCGCTCATCGCGCCGCACACGCCTCGGCCCGATCTGTCGCGGCCCGACCGGCCCGCTCGCCCAACCCATGTCACAGTCATCCAACCGTCTCGTCGAACTCGACTTTTTCCGCGGCCTCGTTCTGCTCATCATCGTCGTCGATCACATCGGCGGCAGCATCGTGTCGCGCGTCACCCTGCACGCCTACGCGTTTTGCGATGCGGCCGAAGTGTTCGTCTTTCTGGGCGGGTACGCCACGGCCACCGCCTGGTCCGCGCTCTGCACGCGCCGCACGGAAGCCGCCGCGCGCCAGCGCTTCCTGCGCCGCGCGTTCGAGATCTACCGCGCCTTCGTGGTCACGGCGCTCCTGATGCTGGTCGTCACGGCGATCCTGACCGCCTGCGACATCGATGCCCCGAACCTCGCCACCGACGACCTCGACGATCTCGCACTGACCCCCGCCGCCGTGCTGCGCGACATCGTGCTGCTGCGTCGCCAGCCCTATCTGGCGGCCGTGCTGCCCATGTACGCGTGCTTCGCGCTGGCCGCACCGCTGGCGCTGCCGCTCGCGCGCTCGAAGCCCTGGCGGCTGCTCGGGCTCAGCATGGCGCTGTGGGCGCTCGCACCGTTCGCGACTCCGTGGCTGCCGCACGTCGAAGACATGCAATGGGATTTCAATCCGCTCGCCTGGCAGTTGCTCTTCGTGCTCGGCGTGATTGCCCGGACGCAGCCGGTGTTCCAGCGAGCGAACGCACACCGGCTAGGCTGGATCGTCACGTTCGCGGCGCTCGGTGTGGCCGGGGCAGCCGCCGGCTATCGCCTGCATCTGGGCAACATCGTGCTGGACGGCGACTTCAAGCGCCATCTTGCGTGGTTCCGCGTGCTGAACTTCCTCGGCGTCGCGTGGCTCACGGCCCACGCGATCCGGCTGGGCTGGGCAAGGCGCATGGCCCGCGCGCTGCCTTGGATCGGCCTCGTCGGCCGCAAGGGTCTGCTCTCGTTCGTGGCGGGCGCGGTGATTTCGCTCGTTGTCGACTCGGTGCTCTACTGGTACACGGACGGCTATCTGAACGTGCCGCTCGGCCTTGCCGCCGATGCCGCCGCCCTCGGCGCGCTTTTTGCCGTCGCCCGCGCATCGGACCCGCTCAAGCGCCTGCTGCCCGCGAGAGTCAAAGCGTCCTCCGCCTGAAACACGCTGGCAGGCTGCCCCATGCGCCTGCTAGCATGGTGGCGCCGCGCCGGCGGCGCATCACCCGATTCCCCTTCCCCTCCCCGCCATGCGCCGACTCTTCCGAACCGCGCTACTGACGCTCGGCGCCGCGCTGGCCCTGCCCGCCATGGCGAGCACGATTGCCGTGCGCACGTTCCACTCGGCGGCGCTCGACCGCGACTGGTCGTACGTCGTGTACCTGCCGACGGGATATCGTGCCGACGCGGCGCGCTATCCCGTGCTTTACCTCCTGCACGGCAACGGCGGCGACGCCATGGACTGGGTGACGCAAGGCGACCTGCAAACGGCCGCGGACACGCTGATCGCACGCCACGAGATCGCGCCGGTCGTGATCGTGATGCCGCAGGGCGGCACCGACTGGTATGTCGATCGCAAGGAGAAGATGGAAACGGCGTTCTTCGACGACCTGTTGCCCGAGATCGAGCGTCATTTCCCGGTGGCCGAAACGCGCGGCGCACGAGCGATAGGCGGTGTCTCGATGGGCGGCTTCGGCGCGCTGCGCTATGCGATGGAGCGGCCCGACGCGTTCTGCGGCGCGCTCCTGCTCTCACCCGCGATCTACGCGAACGATCCGCCGCTAACATCGTCGGCGCGGCGCGTGGGCGTGTTCGGCGAGCACCAGTTCGATGCGCCCGTCTGGCGCGCGCTCAACTATCCGGCACTGTGGAACGGCTACTTCGCGCAGCCGTGGCGGCTGCCCTTCTTTATCGCCGCCGGCGACGACGACCTCGTGATCCAGGCCGAGGCGTCGCTGCTCTATACGCGCCTGCGCGAGGCGGGCAACCCGGCGGCGCTACGCATCGTAGACGGCGGGCATGTCTGGCCCGTATGGCGCGCGCTGCTGCCCGCCGCGCTCAAGTTCACGCTCGCGTGCGTGCGCGAAGCGCAGTGAGCCCGGCTGGCCGCGCCACGGTGCGAGCCCCGATCGAGCGGTTCACGCCGTGGCCCAGTTAGCCCAGAGCACCATCAGCACGGTCATGAGCGCCGGACCGATGAAGATGCCGATCAGCCCGAACGTCGTCGCCCCGCCCAGTATGCCGAACAGCACGAGCAGAAACGGCAGGCGCGTGGAATTGCCGATCAGCACGGGCCGCACGAAATGCTCGGCGACGAATACGACCACGCAGCCCCACACCAGGAGTCCGACGGCCGCGACGACCGATCCCTGCACCAGCAGCCATAGCCCCGCGAGCCCGAACACGACGGGCGCGCAGAACGGCAGCATGGCCGCCACGGCGGTGACGGTGCCGAGCAGCGCCGCGTGCGGCACCCCGGTCACGAGATAGGCCGCGCCCAGCATCACGCCCTCGCCCAGGCCCACCACCACGAGCCCGGTAACCGTGGCGCGCACGGCCTCGGCCATGCAGCGCAGCAGCTCGGCGCCGTCGTCGCCGAACGCGCGGTGCGCGCCGTGCATCAGCGTGCCGGAGAGGCGCGGCCCGGCCTGGAAGATCACGAACAGCGTGACGAGCATGAAGCCGAACGTCATCGACGCCCGTGCCGCGCGCGCGCCGAAGTGCCGCCCGAACTCGACGAGCGCATCGCCATGCAGGCTCTTCATCGCCGACGACGTCTTGAGCGGCTGCGCGAGATTGGCCTGCCACCAGTCGGTCACCTGGTGGACGCCTACCGGCAGGCGCGCGACGAAGTCGGGCACCGGCAAGCCGTTCTCCTGGGCCGCATGGAACCAGAGATAGAGATCGTGCGCCTCGCCGCCCGCCTGGATCGCGGTGATCGCGATCGGCAGCACGACCAGCAGCGCGATCGCGGCCGTCAGCACCGTGGCGATCGCGGTCGTGCGGCGGCGGAACCAGCGATGCCGTTCGATGACCTGATAAGCCGGCCAGAGCACGATGGCGAGCACGCCAGCCCACGCGACGGCAGGAAGGAACTCGCGCACGACCCACAGGGCGACGAGCACGAGCGTGGCAAACAGCCCCGTTGACGCGATGCGCTGGAGTTTCTGCGCATTTGCGGAGTTCGGAGCGGGCGGACGATGAATCATGTAACCTCGAAAAAAATCAACGGATCGGCGCAAGGCCGGTTCGTGCGAAGCAGCAAAAAGACAAGCAAAAAAGCCAACGCGGTCGTCCGCACTCTCTCCGATTCGCCCGCTTCGGAAGCGTTCCCCCCTCCCCAGGCGTCGGTTTTGACGTCGCGCTTTGTACGACAACGGCGCAACACTGCGTTGCACAAATTCGAGAGGTTGACGCAGATCACCCGTAAACCCCCATTCCTTCGTGAATCGCAACGTGTCGCAGGGGCATTGTTGCCGATTCTGGAATGGTGTTTCAACGCGAACACAATGGCACTCGGCGCTCCGCGGGACTAAATTCGCGGCAACCCCACCTACGGAGCCGACAATGAAATCCAAAGCGTGCCTCGCGCTAGACGGTGCCAACGGCGAGCGCATCGAAGTGCTCGAACAGACGGACGGCGCTCTCGTGATCCGCTGGGTCGAGCCGGGGCGCTGCCACTACGGGGAGCAACGCTGGCGCCGCCGCTCGGCGCATACGTCCGGGACCTGCGCCGTGTCGCGCCGCAAAATCCGCCGCGGCGACGCCGTGTTCAAACCGGCCGAGCGGCCCGCGCCGCTCAACGCGTCCGTGATGATCGCCGCCGAGGTGTTCGGCGACCTCGTCGCCGAGTAAGCCTGCTGCCGGGTCCACTACGGGCGCGGCTGCGCGAGCGCGATCGCCCGCGCGGCATGGCGCGGCTCGAAGCCCGCATCGGCGGCGGCCAGCGCTGCCACTCGCGCCAGCACGTCCGCATCGAACGGAACGGCGCGCGGCCCGGCGCGGTCCACGTGCAGCAAAAGCTGCTCGCTCGCGGAAACCGGCTCGCGCCCCTCGTCGGCGTACATCTCCAGATAGACGCGCACGCGCTTCGCGTCGTGCTGCAAGAGCCGCACCTCCACGCGCACCGCGGCGCCCTCCTTGATCTCGTGCAGGTAGTTCAGATGCGCCTCGAGCGTGTACATCGACCGGCCGCGCGCCTCGCGCTGCGCCGCGTCGAGACCGATCGCGTCGAGCAGCGCGTCGGTCGCATAGCTGTAGATCAGCATATAGAACGCGTCGCGCAGATGGCCGTTGTAATCGACCCATTCCGCCCGGACGGTGTCCCGGTACACCACGCTCATCTCGCCGACGCCTCTTTTCACCGCTGTCTGCACCTGAGCCCTCTCCCGCATCGCCATCTCGCCTCCCGCGTCTGCGCTGCAGTGTAACCCCGGCGGCAACGCGACAGCGTGCACACCCCGCGCCGCTGCGGTAAGGTGCGTCCTATGCATGCGGTGTCCTGCGCGCCCCTGCCGCCGGTCCGCCGCCCCGTCCGTCAACCGCCGTGCGATTCGCGAGCGCGGTGCTCCATCGGGATCCTGCCCATGGCCGAGAACGACACGCCCCTTTCGCTGCCGGTCGCTCCGCAGCAGTTCTCGCTCGACGTGATGCTCGAAAAGTACGCCAAGGGCGACGAGCGCAGCGCCGACGACATCTACCGCCGCGTCGCGCGCGGCGTCGCGATGGCCGAGCCGCCCGAACGGCGCGCGGAGATCGAAGCCCGCTTCGTCGACAACCTGCGCCACGGCGCGCTCGGCGCCGGGCGCATCATGAGCGCGGCCGGCAGCGGCATCGAGGCCACGCTCATCAACTGCTTCGTGCAGCCCGTGGGCGACAGCATCCAGGGGGTGGACGAGGAAGGCCGCCCCGGCATCTACGTCGCGCTGCTGCAGGCCGCCGAGACCATGCGCCGCGGCGGCGGCGTGGGCTACAACTTCTCGGCGATCCGGCCGCGCGGCGCGTTCGTGCACTCGACGGGATCGAACGCCTCCGGGCCCTGCAGCTACATCGACGTGTTCGACGCCTCGTGCCGCACCGTGGAGAGCGCGGGTTCGCGGCGCGGCGCGCAGATGGCCGTGCTCGACTGCGATCACCCCGACCTGCCCGAGTTCATCGAGGCCAAACACTCGAAGGGACGCTGGAACAATTTCAATGTCTCGGTGGCGGTGACCGACGCGTTCATGCGCGCCGTCGAGAACGACGCAACCTGGCCGCTCGTGCATCGCGCCGAACCTTCGCCCGCGCAGCGCGCCGCCGGCGACCTGCGCCAGCGCGAAGACGGCATGTGGATCTACGCGGAGCCGCGCGCCCGCGCCCTCTGGGACGCGATCATGCGCTCGACCTACGACATGGCCGAGCCCGGCGTGGTGTTCATCTCGCACATGAACGAGGACAACAATCTGCGCGCCGTGGAAACGATCCGGGCCACGAACCCGTGCGGCGAGCAACCCTTGCCGTCCTATGGCTGCTGCAATCTCGGCCCGCTCAATCTCACGCGCTTCGTCGCCGATCCCTTCGCACAACTGACGGGCGGCACGCCATCGTTCGACTGGGAAGCGCTTACCGAACGCACCGCCACCCAGGTCCGCTTTCTCGACGACGTGCTCGACGTCACGCTCTGGCCGCTGCCCGAACAGCACGCCGAGGCGGCCGCCAAGCGGCGCATCGGCGTGGGCTTCACCGGCCTCGGCGACACGCTCGTGATGCTCGGCATCCGCTACAACACCGAGGCGGGCTGCGCGTTCGGCGCACGCGTTGCGCGCACGATGCGCGACGCGGCCTATCGCGCCTCGGCGGAGCTCGCGCGCGAGCGCGGCGCGTTCCCGCTGTTCGACGCCGGCACGTATCTGGAAGACGGCACGTTCGCCTCGCGCCTGCCCGAGGACATCAAACATGCGGTCCGCACGCACGGCATCCGCAACAGCCATCTGCTCTCCATCGCGCCGACCGGCACGGTGAGCCTCGCCTTCGCCGACAACGCCTCGAACGGCATCGAGCCCGCGTTCTCGTGGACCTATCAACGCACGCGCCGGATGAACGACGGCAGCAACGAAACCTTCACTGTCGAAGACTATGCGTGGCGGCTCTATCGCGCCCTCGGCGGCGACGTGAACGCGCTGCCCGGCTACTTCGTGAGCGCGCTGGAAATGAGCGCGCAGGATCACATCGCGATGATGGAGGCGGTGCAGCCGTTCGTGGATACTTCGATCTCGAAGACCGTCAACGTGCCGGCCGACTACCCGTTCGAGGCCTTCGAGGGCCTTTACCTCGACGCGTGGCGGCGCGGCCTCAAGGGGCTCGCCACCTACCGTCCGAACGAGACGCTCGGCGCAGTGCTGCAAACGCTGCCGGCCGCCGAGGATGCGTTGGGCGACGCCCTGCTCGACCCCTTGCGCGTGGCGATCGACCATCGGCCCAAAGGCGAGCTGCCGGCGGTGATCGAGAAGATCGAATACCTCACGCAGACCGGCAAGGTCTCGCTCTACGTGGCCGTGTCGTTCCTCGAAGTGACGGGTCAGGTCGGCGGCGAGTCCGTGACGATCGAGCGGCCCATCGAATTCTTCATTCCCGTGGGACAGCGCGACGAGTCGCAACAATGGATCACGGCGACCATGCGCTCGCTCTCGCTCGCCGCGCGCGGCGGCTTCGTCGCGCGCAATCTGCAGGACCTGCGCAAGGTGTCGTGGGACCGCGGCCAGGTGCGCTACGGCGAAACGCAGCGGCTCGACGGGCAACGCATACCGCTCTGGCACGACTCGGAAGTCGCGGCGATCGCGTATGCAATCCAGCAGATTTTGCACCGGCGTGGCTTTCTCGATGCCGAAGGCCGCCAGGTGCCGTCGCGACTGCTCGCGCAGCGGCGCCAGGCGCTGCGCGGCGAGTTCGCGGCGCAACGCCTGGCGCCATCGAGCCAAGCCGGCGCCGATGGCACGACGCGTCCCGGCGATCAGGTGGTGGACGGCGCCAATGCACTGCCGCCCGACGCGACGTTCGCCGCGCCGCACGCGATGCTTGGCCGCAAGTGCGGATCGTGCGGCGCCAATGCGGTGATCCGCAAGGACGGCTGCGATTTCTGCACGGCGTGCGGAGAGATCGGATCGTGCGGATAGCCGGGGTTGGCCGGTTCAGGCAGTTGGGGGGAGGTTCGCCATCAGTGCAATCAGCAAGTTCATGGACTTTAAATTTGGAGCACGATTTTCATTAAACCTTTTCGCCAATTCCGCGGGAATTTCCTTGATGTTAGCGGGCATACCGCCTTTCTCCCACTTTTTGCTGGCTTTGTTTTAGAGACTCTCGCTGCTTCCCATCATGCCCAATTAAACCAATCGTAATGTTTCGACAATTCACTTCGCGTCAGCCATAGTGCACCATGATCACCGACCTGCCGGCCGAATCGGGCTGTTGCCGATGCACCGTCAGCAGACGCAGCCGTCATTTCGAAAAGTAACAATGCAAACCACCAATCATCACAATCCGGTCGAATCGGGAAAAGAACACGCACGCGGCATTTTTTTACATACGGGGTGGAGAAGCGCGGGAACGTGGGTATGGTCCCGATTCCGCAAACTGGAGTCGGTCAATGCCCTTTATGAGCCGCTGAGCGCAACGATCGGCGAGCTGGACGCGGCCGCCCTGTCCGACCTGCGTCCGGTCCATAGCTCGGGCCACCCGGCACTGCACGCGCCCTACTTCGAAGAGTATCGGCCCCTCCTGCAAGCACACGCGCGCGGCGTAGCGGGATACCGGAAAGACTTCGGAATCGACCGCTTCGGCGACATACCGGATGACGGGTTTGCGGCCCTGCAATCGTATCTCCGGCATCTTTGCGACAACTCGACAAATTGCGGAAAAATCCCCGTCCTGAAGTTTTGCCGCTCGCAAGGCCGCACCGCGTGGCTAAAGAATGCGTTCCCCGATGTCATACACGCTGGCGTTCTGCGAAATCCTGCCTCGCAGTTCGCGTCGGGCTGGCTACTGAAACAGGAATGGGGAAACCCGTATTTTGTTGCCGCACCGTACCGCGTCCTGGGACTCAACCAGAGCGAGCCGCTGGTCAGGGAAGTGATTGCCACATGCGGGGTCAAGCTGCCGCCTGCCGCGCCTTCCTCGCAAGACGCCTACGCAGCCGCTTGCAACGAGTATGTCCGGACGGTTGAAGGTAGCGACGCCTATACGGCATTCGTTGCCCTATGGATTCTCAACGCCTGGAAAATGCTTGGCCACGTGGACCTGATTGTCGACACGGATCGCCTCGGACAATCTCCCGACTACGCGACGGAGGTAAGCGCGCAATTTCAGGCGCATACCGGCATCTGTCCACACTTCAATGACGCGAGAAACCTTGTCGACGAATCCCGGAGAGGTGTTCGCCGGATGTTGGGAATCGACGGAAGGGTACCGGGGCCCGTGCATTCCCTCGCGCAAAGATTCCTGCTCGCACGCATGACGAAATCCGGAAACCAGCGAACGGATATCGTAGAACTGGTCAGACAGAAGCTTTCCGTTGCTGCCGAAATATCCGGAGCGTGGCGCTACCAGGGATGAGGAAGCGCCGTTCGCAGCGATCGTCTCGACGCCGGGCTCGCCGGGGAAACGTGTTCGCGCGTTTCGCACAACACGGCCACGCCAGCCGCGTAGCGCCGTGGATTTCCTCGATCGCTTCATCTCATCGCACGGTCGAAACCCGCACTGATCGGGTGGCGCGTACTTGCGTCTCGTTCATATAGATGGGGTCAAGGTGACTACACCGCTATCCGTAGAAAATGACGAACTGGACCTTCTGCAACCGGCCATTGCGCCGCCGACGGCCACGCCCGATGCCAATACGCTGATCGTGGTCCTCGGCATGCATCGGGGAGGCACGAGCGTCATCGTCCGTGCCATGGACACCATGGGTGCCGATCTTGGCAATCATCTCGGCACGCCCAAAGCCGGCGAAAACGACAAGGGCTTCTTCGAAGATCTCGACATCGTCGAAATCAACGAGCAGATTCTCGCCGCTGCGCAGTCCACGTGGCATACGCTGACACCCGTGGACTTCGGGAGCATCGACCCCATGAAACTTGCTGTGCTTCGAGCCAGAGCCGCTTCGATCCTGAGAGAAAAATGCCGCGCCAGGACATTCGCGCTCAAGGATCCGCGCCTGCCGCGCCTTCTGCCTTTCTGGCAGCCCGTGTTCGATCAGATCGGTTTGCGCGTCGCCTATGTCATTGCCGTCAGAAATCCCCTCAGTGTCGGGCTATCGCTGCAAAGAAGGAATGGCTTTGCGCTGAAGAGATCGTATTTACTATGGCTGAGCCACATGCTTTCCGCACTGGAGTCCACTCGCGGCAAGTCGCGCGTGATCGTCGAATACGACAGCCTGCTGGATGCCCCGCTCGACGAGTTGAAGAGGATTGCAAAACATCTTGGATTCGCGCTCGACAATGAACGCACACGGACATTCGAACGCGAGTTTCTCGACCGGACACTTCAACACTGGCGATTCGGAACGCAGGAACTCGAACACAGGCAAGCGATACCGCACGAGGTGCGCGAGCTTTTCGCCGCGCTGGTCGCGGTCAGTCGCGCTGACGAAGAGCCGTACCGGGCCGATCTCGAGGTGGCGATTCTCGACGCCCAGTGCCATCTCGACGAGTTGACACTGGCGCAACCCCAGGAAAAGTCGGATAGCAAGATGATGTCGTTGCTGAGACAAATCACGGCGCCGCTGCGCGCGATGCGGTGCCGGACGTTGCCCTGATGGGCACGCGAAGTCGCTAGCCAACACCGAGCGGTCCCCGGGCCACTGGCCGCGCGGGCGTTGCCTGTTCCCCGTTGACGGTGACGGGTTCGCCAAGCGCAACGGCGTATTCCCAGGGATTGTGTGCGCTGAATACACGCATCTCGGGATGCGTGGCTGTCAGCGCGCGAAGCCGCGCCTGATTGCGCAGGCGTTCGCGCCGCACGGTCTGGACGGCCGCCTGAAACAGGCCCACCTGCCATGCACATTGCCGTCGAATGCCATGAACTTCGCGTGGGTCGAAATAGGCATCCCCCGCGTGCAGCATCCATCCCTGCGCATCCTGCACGGCCACGCCGCAATGTCCCAGCGTATGCCCGAACAACGGAACGAGCAGGATTTCGGGCGGCAGACCGCGCAGTGCACGGATGGCCTCGAAGCCCATCCACGGCTCGCCCTCCTCGCTGTACGTTTCATAGCGCGGCTGGTGCGCCCACATGGCGGGCAGATAGCGATGCTTGTCCTTGAAAGAGCGGCGCGCGGTGCAGGCTTCCAGCTCCCGGTCATGCAGATGGACGCTCGCGTGCGGGAAGTCCGCCAGCCCTCCCACGTGATCGAGGTCCATGTGCGTCATCACGATATGGCGCACGTCGCCCGGATCGAAACCAAGCGCGCGAATCTGGGCCACGGCCGAAAGCGACGGATCGCGGCGGGGATTCGCATAGAGATGCGTGAAGGCGAAGCCTAGGCGCTTCACCGGGTCAACAAGATCCTGGATACCCAGTCCGGTGTCCACCAGGACGAGGCCGCTGGATGGCGTCTCGATAAGCAGGCAGTGGCAGGCCAGTTGTCGCCCATGAATGCGCAGACGCTGGATGCAGGCGCAGTTGAGGTGATGGACCTTGAGGGTGCTCGGGCTGGCCATGGACTGCCCCAAAAAAGGAATAAATATTCCCTTATGTTACGACGCGCCCCTGAAAAATCAAGGAATATTTATTCCCTTTCCCTGCTACACTGGCGTCATGCCGAAAATTTCCGACGCCCACCGGGATATGCGCCGTGCGCAGATTCTCGACGCCGCCTGGCGCTGCTTCTATCGGGAAGGCGTCCAGGCCACGACCATGGAACAGATCATCAAGGAAGCGGGCCTGTCCGCCAGCGCGATGTATCGGTACTTTGGCGGCAAGGACGACATCATCTTCAGCGCAATCTCCAGTTCGCTCACCGCGGTAGGCAAGCTGCTGGAGCCGATCGTCGCGCAGGGTCTGGCGCCCGCAGCCCTTGTGGAGCGCGTGACGAGCGACATCGAAGCGTTTAGTCAACGCGAGGACTACAACCTCGCCGCCATTGCCATGCACGGCTGGAGCGAGGCGCAACGCGACGAAAAGGTGCGCGAGCTCATTCGCGGCTTTTATATGGGCTTTCGCGAACAGCTCGTCGCGCAGGTGCTGAGGTGGCGGGAGGAAGGAGAGGTGACGCCGCACACGGATGCGACCGAGGTGGCCAAGGCGCTGCAGTCGATCATCCTCGGCTACGTCGTGCAGATGTCCATCATGCGGGACGTCGATCCAGCCGGACACGCGCGTGGTCTGGCTGCGTTTTTCGGGGCGCGTGCGGGTAATCCGGTATAAGTGAAGCGGCACGGCGTTCAGAGAGGCTGAACCTCTCCCGTCACTTTAATCGTGCGCTCTTCCAGCAGATAAGCCAGCGTCGCCGATAGCTGCCACTGTTGTGACGACGAGATCGAACAAGGCCTGATTGCTGGGGGACAGTGAACGGCACTTGTTCCAGACCATATGCAGCGGCCGCTCGATACGCAGATCCTCGACATCGACGATTTTCAGCTCTCCACGCCGAAGTTCGTCCTTCACACTGAGCACGGACACGTAGGCCAACGCACGCTGGGAAAGCAGCATGCGCTTGATGGCCTCAGTATCGCTAATAGACATCAGCGGCATAATAGCCAGACCGGCCCGTGAATAGGCCTCCTCAACAATTGCGCGAGTACCGGAGCCCGGCTCGCGCATAATGACCACCTGATCGGTCAAATCGCCGGCGCGCAGGCGGGTTTCCGCGCGAGGATGGCCTGCCGCAGCGACGACCGCAATTTCATCGGAGCCAATGCGGCGCGCATGTAGGACCGTGTCGTCAAACGGGCCTTCGACGAATCCCAACGTGAATGTCAAGTCGCGCAGGCCTGTCTCGACCCGCTCGGTATTGGTGACGGTCAAGTCTATCGCGACGCGCGGATGGCGAGCATTGAATTGCGCGATCATTTCAGGCACGAAGTACACGCCGAGCGTGGCGCTCGCGCCAATTTTCATATGACCGGCGCCGAGCCCCGTCAGCTCCTTCAACTGGTTCTCCGCGCCGTCCGCGAGCGTGAAGATACGGTCCGCATAGTCGAACAGTATCTTCCCCGCCTCGGTCGGGGCTACGCCGCGCGGCAGGCGGTCGAACAGGATCACGCCCAGCCGGTCTTCCAGTTCGCGGATCTCGCGCGTCACGGCTGGCTGGCTTACGTGCAGCCGCTCGGCACCCGCACTGACGCTGCCGGCACGCGCCACTTCATAAAAGGCGAGGAGATGGGTGAAGTTGATCACGTCGGTGACTCGAAAAAAAAGTGGCGCTCAGGCGGCCGTTTTGCCGCGCATGTGCGGGATGCCCGTCACCCAGCCCCAGCGGGCGAAAATCGCCGCGCCTTCGCGCGACTTCAGGAAATCGACGAATTGCTGAGATGCGGAATTGTCGGTTCCGCGCTTCGTTACCGCAATACCTGCATCGCGATAGACGGCGTAGCGCGGCTCGATGGGTACCGTGTCGGCGAGAGCGGGATTCGCCACTTGCCAGATGTTCCAGATGAGCCAGACGTCGATATCCGGTTGTGCGATCCATGCCTGGCGCGCGATGGCGCTGTTGCCTGCGTAGCTGACGATGTTGTGCCGCAGCGCCTCGACCGTGCGGATGTCGCCGAGGCGGCCTGCCACGTCTTCCCAGACGCCGTTCTGCCCAGCGCCGTTGACGACAAGTACCTTTACGCCAGGCTTGAGCACGTCGGCCAGTCCCCGGATGTGATGCGGATTGCCGGGGCGAACGAGGATCGCCATCGGGCGCAGATAGAGCGGTGTGGGCGCCGCGGGTGTTAGCTGGTCGCCCATGGCGACGACGAAGTCGGACATCATCGTTTCAGAGCCGCTGTAGACGAGGTCGGCGTCGGCACGGGCCTGGTCGATCCAGGCGGGCGTGGGGCCGGCTGTAACTTCGACATGGGTGCCGGTCTCCTTTTCGAACGCGGCGGCAGCTTCCTTCATCGCGGGTGCCGGCCCGCCCGGGCCATAGACATGCAGTGTGGACTGAGCAGCGGCATAGCCGCAGGCGAGCGACAGACAGAGCGCAGCGGCGGCGCGAATTGCGAGCTTCATGACGGGTTTCCGTGAGGACTGTTATGAATTGGCGTACAAGCCGGCAAACACTGCTGCGCAGCGCTTATTCCGGAGCGATGGGAATATTTTTCTGGTTGTATCGATGTGCGTTCCGGGTCAGTGAACGACCCACGTGTCGTGGTAATCAACAGACGATAGACGAAGCATTGACTCGTATTGCCGTAGCTCTGCTGCACGAGAACGGCTTCCTGGCGTCCGTGTGGAGAATGGGTGCGCCCGCGGCATCGCAACGTGTGTCGTTCAGTCTTGTAGCACCGACGCATTTGGCTGCGCCAGACGCCAGGCGGCCGCTATCTGCAGCGGAAAGCCCATTGCCAGCATGACGAAGCCCGCCCAATGCTGGTCGGCCAGCGGCGAGATATTCCATTGGCAAACGACGTCCACGTAGGGCATGTAGAGAATGTCGGCCGAGAGCATCCAGACAGTAGCAACCGCCATCATCGGCAACGAACCGACGAGCCCATACAGGCCCGATTGCCAGTCGTATCGCAACGTGCGCAAGCTGCGTGACAACTGAGCCCAGAACAGCAGACCTGAGAGAAGCTCAAGCAGGCCAAGCGGCGCGCTGAATAGTGCATTTGCCAACGCAGGTTCAAATAGGCCTGGAAGGCTCACCATCACGGAAAATGTCGCGAACACCGTCATGGCTACCCAGGGATCCAGCAGCCAGCCGGCCAGACTGCGAGCCGGCTTCGGTGCGGCTACGCCTCGCCAGCGCGTCCATTCGGCAGCGGGAACCGACATCAGCAACAACGGGGGCACCCACTGATTGAGCACCATCAGCGCCGCGCTGTAGCTGGCCATCGACGCCAGGGGATTGCGCAGGCCGAGTACGGAGCCGGCCATGCAAACGGCTGCAGCGAGACCGGCAAGCCCGTGGCGCCAGTGCCACCCTCTGCGGGTGACGCCATAGATGCTCATCACGGGAATCGTTCCGCTTATGCACAGCCACGCCGCCAGCGCGGCGGCATTCCAGTCCGCCCTCACGATGCCCGTCCATCAGACTCGTGCAATATGCGCAGAACATCACGCGCCATGGCACGAGAGTCGGCGAGCTGCGCATACCCGTAACGAACCCGGATTCGTCCTTCCGGGTCGACCAAAGTGACGACGGAAGTATGGTCGATGAAGCGGCCGTTCCCGGCATATCGCCAATGGATCCCCCAGGCGCGGGCCGCCTCGGCGACCTGCTGCTGCGTACCCGTCAGACCCAGCGGTGTCGGCGCAAACGCAGCGAGATACCCGTGCAGCAATGCAGGCGTGTCTCGCCGGGGATCGAGAGAAACGAAGAGCACCTGCACGCGCGCCGCCTCCGCGCCGAGCTGGTCGAAGACCGGATGCAGCGCGGCCAGCGTCGTCGGACAGACGTCTGGGCAATGCGTGTACCCGAAATAGACAAGCACCGCGCGCCCCCGTAGCGATGCCAGCGTGAACGCGCGGCCGTCATCGTCCAGCAGGGCGAGCGGCGGAGCCTGCCGTGCGACGAGGGGCGTCCCCTCGAATGCCGCCTGCCTGCCCAGCACAGCGTAGCCCCAAAGCATCGCCAGCATGCCCACGAGCACCATGGCTGCTTTCAAGGCCGACCGCCATGTCGAGCGCCGGAGGGTTAGCAAGCGGGTCATCGTGATCTGGCGGTCCAGTTACCAGAGCACCCAGCCGGGCGCGTGAACCACGTGCCCCAGCAACGACCAGAAGATCGGCAAATAGGCAGCCAGCATGACCACGAAGGCAAACAAGGACCACCAGCCAACCGGTTCAAGCGCGCGAGCAGTCGGCGAATCGTGCTCATGTTCCGGGGGAGTTGCCGTTCCGGCCGCATCGAGCGCATAGCTCTCCCGCCTGCCGAACGCCTGGGCAAAAGGAATTGGAGCCCGCGCTTCCCGCCGTGCTCCGGCAAGAAGCGAGCCGAAGAACACGACGTAAAAGCATGCGATGGCCACCCAGAGGATAATGCCGCCGAACGCCACCAGTGCGAGCGGGACATGTGCGGCACCATAGAGCGCATCATATGCGGAAGACGGCAGCTCCGAAACCCATGCCCGGCGCGGCACTCCGTAAAGACCGGCCCACAGCATGCCGAGCGAGAATGTCAGGATTCCTGCAAACCAGGCCCAGACAGCAACGAGCGCGAGGCGTCGACTGATCAGTTCTCGTCCGGTCAGATGCGGCACCATCCAGAATGCAATCGACATGAACGTCATCGCGCTAACGCTGCCGACGGTCAGATGGAAGTGACCCGGCAAAAATGTGGTGTTATGCACCACATTGTCGAGTTGCCAGCTACCGTTCACGATGCCGCTCGCGCCGCCAAGAATAAACGTCAAGGCAGCCAGTACCTGGCCCGCTACACCCGGATCGCGCCATGGAAGTGCCTTGAACCACCCGAACACGCCCTGCCCGCCCCGCAGCCGTCCCGCGTATTCAAGTGACAGGCCGATGGTGAAAGCCGTAATCAAACTTGGCAGTGCGACGGACATCGTCAACACAGTCAGAATTCCGCGCCAGACGTTTGAGAATCCCGGATCCTGGAACTGATGATGGCTACCCACAGGAAGCGAGAATACCAGCAGCAGAATGAAGGTCAGCCGCGCCATCGGGTCGGATACCAGCTTGCCCCCGGCCTGCTTCGGCAGCAGGCCGTACCAGGACACGTAGGCCGGCATAAGCCAGAAATACACGACCGGATGGCCTGTGAGCCAGAAGAGCGTGCGGCTGATCAGCGGATCGACGGTATCGATCATGCCAAGCGCCCACGGGTCGAGTTGCAGTACCAGTTCCAGCACGATGCCAATCGCCGAAAGCGCCCACATCCACATCGTAATCAAACTCATGTAGGTGACAAGCGGCGTAATCTGCCCGGGATTGTGCCGCTTCCAGCGCTTTCGCATGCCATGCACCACAGGAAGCGGGAACACGCTGCCGAGACCCAGCAGGGTCATGCCGAGATAGAACCAGGGACTCCCCTTCAGCGGTGGATAGAACGTCCAGAGAACGCTGGAGGAATTGTCGAACATGGCCACGAGCAGCATGACCACACCCGCCGCCATGCAGCCGAAGCCGGCGCGCCACACGAGCAGGTTCGGCGTCAGCCCGAGCTCCTGCGAAGGCAGGTAGACAAGCAGTCCGCACGTGACGAAGAAGGTGAACACATAGCCGTTGAGGACGCCGTGCAGGGTCAATCCCTGGTAGTAAGTCTGCAGCAGGGGCCGCAGGAACGGATACGCGTTGATGCCGCCGTAGTTGAGCGCCTGAAGCGGGCCAATCGTTGCGCCAATCATCAGGGCAGAGAAGCCGGTCACGAGAAACGCCAGCATCGTGCGTTGCGCCGGCGTCATTCGCGGTACCGATGTGGCCGACGTGCCCGATGTCGGCGAAGAGGGGAAGACGGCGCTCATGATTTCTCTTTCGGATCGACGACGATGCGGCCAATCATCGAATGATGTTCGATTCCGCAATATTCGTTGCAAATGACGTAGTACGTTCCGGCTCGCTCGAATTTATATTCCACCCTACTCACCGCCCCGGGCATCGCAGTGACGTTGATAGTCGTGCCCTGCACCTCGAAGCCATGCAGTACGTCCGTACTCGTGACATAGAAGGTCACCTGCGCACCCTCTTTTATGTGTATTACGCCGGGCGACCAGGCCCATGCATGGCCGACCATGTAAACGGAGTATTGGTTTGCACCGGTCTGAACGACCTTGCCTTCACGAAAAGCAGGATCGTTCATGACCGCGTCAGGCTGACGGAAGAACGCGGTTCCTCGCGTAATGACGCCGTAGTCGAATACCACGTAGAACATGGTCCCGACCAGCAGCAAGGCAAGCATGACGAGCACGACGAAAACCCATGCACGCTCATGCCGCTCCGCGGCCCGGTGAAAAGCATCTTCATACGCCGCTTGCGATGAAATGGAATCCAAGAGTCCCTCTCCTTAGCTTCTCGATATAAACACCAGCGATACCAGCAGCCAGACACCCAGCACCGTCGCAAGCAGAAAGCCGCCTACCACCCAGGTGCCCACCGGCTTGACCGGTTCATGGGTTCGCGGCCTGGTCGTGTTGCGCTCACTCATGATCGACCTCCGTTTGCGGTCCCGCGACCACGGGAGTGGAAGCCGGCGGCACCGTACCCGATGGCGGCGTATGGGCGGGGTCGCCCAGCAGGACGCCGTTCACCGTCGTCCCGTACATCGACGATTTCGAGTTGTGGTACTTCTTGCGCGTCTCTCCAACGTCTCCCGTAAAGCGGGGATCCTGAGGCCGAACCTGGCTGTCGATGTAGGTAGCCACGTCCCACGCCTGCTGAACGGTCAGCGTGCCGCCGAGGTCCAGCGGCATGTTTGCCTTGATGAACCCGGCGGCATTGCCGATGCCCGCCATTCCGGCGCCCCAGTTATACGACTGCGCACCCCAGAGAGGCGGAAACGTTAGGTGTCCGTCTGAATATTTTCCCTCTCCGTTGGCTCCATGGCACATGGCACAGCTTTGCGCATAGATACCCATGCCGCGTTGATAGTCCGCCGGCTTGTCCGGCTTCGGGAGCTTGGGAAAGCCACGCCCTTGAATCGGCACGCCAGTCGGCGCGCCCTTCGCGAGAAAATAAGCATAGGTTTCGAGTGCAACAAGCGTGGGATCGCCAAGCGGCGGCGCCTTGCCGTTCATGCTGTACCGAAAGCACCCCTGCAGCCGCTCAGCGAAGGTATTCACATGACCGTTCTTGCTCCGGTAGGCCGGATACGAAATGTAGGCTGCCCACATCGGCGCCGAATTGGCCAGCCGCCCGCCCGCAAGATGACAGTTGACGCAACTGAGTTTGTTGCCGACGAACGCTGGTGCGTACTTCCCGGTATCGTGAAAGATCCTCTCGCCCTGCCGGACCATGTCACCGAATTGGTCTTTCGGGATGGCGGAGTCCGGCGGGGGTTGGAAGGCCGCGGCCTGCGCGGCACCTCCGGCCATGACCGAATGTCGAAGAGCGCACACGCCTGCCCAGATCGCGCCGGCGACGATTATCAGGGCAGCGGCGGCCACGCTCACGCGCTTTATCATTGTCCGTCTCCATTCGAACCGGCATTGGAAGTGGCGGGAAGCGTGGCGACGTACGATGCGACTGCCTCTATATCCCGATCGCTCAAATGCGCGGCCTCGGCTCGCATGAATTTCCCGGTAGCGCCGCGCAGTACTCCTGATCGCCATTGCTTGAGCTGGCGCACGACATATCCCGGCGATTGCCCCGCGAGCGACGGCGAAAAGCCATCGACGCCCTGCGCGCCAATACCATGGCACTGCACGCAGGCTGGCGTATGGAATGTGCTGAGTCCATGCTCGTAGAGATCCTTGCCGTGCGCCAGCAACTCAGCCGACGGCGCAGGTGATGCGGCGTCCAACGTCTGGGGAGCCTGAGACGCGAAGTAGCGTGCCACCGCCTCCCTTTGAGCAGCGTCGAGCCGCTTTGCGTAGGGTGCCATGATGACGCTGTCGCGCTCGCCGTCAGCGAAATAAGCTAGCTGCCGCACCAGATAATCGGCCGGCAAACCAGCCAGTCTGGGAATACCCAATGCCGGTTGACCCGCGCCATTCGCTGCATGGCAGGCAGCGCAACTCGCATGTCCGTGCCCATCGCCCATCACTGCAATACGCTGCCCCGACTGCGCGACGTCCTCGCCGGCGTCCACGCGTTGAATGCAAAAAGAGAAACCGAGCAGTACCGCGATCCACGCGGTCCGGATATTGATCACCGCAGATCTTCGTCCACCAGGTAAGCGTTTTCGAACGTTGTACGGCGTGCGCTCTTTCATTGCGTTGGATGTAGTGGAATTTGATATCGACCGATTTTTATTCATCGTCATTCGCCGATGTGCCTGGAGAGTACGTGAATATTCCTTCACAGGCGGCCCGCAAATGGCCGGCTTCAACGCTCGAGCAGGGCGAATTTATGGGCAATGTTCTTGAATTCTTCAGCCTCAGGTAACGGCGCCCTGGTCCTGGTGATACTGGGCCACTCCTTTGCCAATTCGGCATTAAGGGAGGTGAACTGCTTCTGATCGGCAGGCACATCCTCTTCCGGATAGATGGCGTTCACCGGGCACTCGGCCACGCACACTGCGCAGTCAATGCACTCGTCCGGATCGATTGCGAGGAAGTTTGGCCCCTCGCGAAAACAATCCACCGGGCAGACGTCGACGCAATCGGTATAGCGGCATTTGATGCAGCTCTCGGTCACAACATGAGTCATTCGAGCAACTCCTGCTCGCGGATATCGCGGAAAAAGTACAAAAAAATCCGGCCGACCAACAATCGTGCGCGGATGCATCGGAGATTCAAGCGATGCGCCACGACGCATTCGATTCACTTGCTGGAGGGGTGGCACTCAGCGCCAGGCGTTGTTGCAAAAGCCAGAATGGAACTCTGCCGGACGTCTACCTCGCAACCATCAAAGCAGTGGAAACGGACCGAAGCGGGAAGAGGAGTTCAGTGATGCATTTCCCTTGCATTTTCCCGCTAAAGCGGCCGTCCCTGGCTACCGGCGTGAAGTCTAAAGTAATGACCTCGTCGCCGAAAATACAATATTGGCATCTCCGCCATCACTTCAAAGCATACCGTCCGCCCCCTCCATGGAATGTTCAACGCCGGGCCGAGGCCATCCAGGGGACGCCTCAATCGGACAGCACGGAGCCGCCAAAGACGCCCGATAAACGGTCACCTGTTTGGCGCCCTGGACGAGGCGATCGCGTCTGACGGGAAAGTGCATCCATACAAAGATGCGCTTTATTCGCCCTCGTTCACGGCTGCCATAACCGCTTGACATAGCTCGCATCGAAAGTTTGTATTTTTCGCTTCGCCTCCGCCCGATTAATCTTTGCATACCGACTCGCGATTGATGGCAGCAAGTCTCCCTCAATGGCGAACATGGGAAAAGCAGATATCGGTGGTGGCTTTACTGTTGGTTCGCTCTACGTCAGTACCAGCCGACAGGGTTATTAATTTTTTCCGTTAAATCACGAATACCAGTTTCCCGATGAGAAATGACAGGCCTTTGTTTGCAATGTTCCATTGAGTAGCAATTCTCAGACAATCCGCCAAATTCTTTATCGGGTAGTACATCGCTTCGCTATATCCACTTGAAGGAGCACATCATGAAAGCACTTGCAACTCTCACGATCGCAATCAGCGCCCTCTCCGTTTCGGCAATGGCGTTTGCCCAAAGCACTGCGCCGGTCACGCGCGCCGAGGTACGTGCGGAACTGGTTCAACTGGAAAAGGCCGGCTACAACCCGAACAGTAATGGCGATAACTATCCGGAAGACATTCAGGCCGCGGAAGCGAAGATTGCCGCCGAGCAGGCAAACAGCGCGGTTGGCGGCTCGGCAATGTCGGGCACGTCGGAAGCCGGGGGGCCGGCTGCAGCAACCAGCCATTAGCCGTCTGCATGCGTCGGCAGGAGAAAGTCGTGCGCACCCTGTTTCAGAACCTGATCGCGCACGGCTCATCCAAACGGCGCCGCCTACGTTCCACCCTAAGTACCGGCCCGCTCGTGGGCATCGTCGCTGGCGATGCCCCCATCTGCCGACCGCCCCTGACGAAGACAAGGTGACGTGATGAAACCGCCATCGGTACTCCTTGCCCTTCACATGGCGTTGACGTCGGTGTCAATCTCCCTCTCCGACGTCCTTCTGCGCACCGACAACAGCATCGCCGGCGCACTACTGCTCATTGTCGGGACATTGGCGCTCCAACTAGCTCGCCGACTTGTTCCGAAAGCAAGCGTCGAAATACTCTCGTCAAGGGTGCTGGCCCGGCCTGGCCGTGGTTCAAATTGCAGGCGTTCTACACGGCCCAGGAACACGGCGTCGAGCTGAACTGCAAGAGGCACCTTGCGCAGCCGCACCAACGGTGCTGCGCCAAGGTGAGCACGGACATGCGAACTAGCACAAAAAATCTGGCCGATCTCCGGACGCTCTCTCAAGAGCCATAGTACAACGCGTTCAGGCGCGCAAGCGTACCGTCGCGCTCTGCCTGCACGAGCTGGTTATAGACATCCTGGCGCGTGAGTTCATGCTGCGCCGGGGAGGTACCCACCGGCGCAGTTTGCTGCGGCGAATCGACGTGCGACTGGGCAACGGCGGGCATACCGGCTTCGCTACCGTTTCCAGTCGCATGGGCGGCGACACTTCCGCACGCCAGGGTAAGCGCGATAGCAGCGGGGACGATTGATTGGAGGAGATTGGACATGGTCGTTCCTTGCGTGAGGGTCAAGTGAATTGCGATATGTCATCGCAAATCCAGTGTATGGAACGCGTGTTCGCACGAAAAATACCATGAACGTATCGGCGCCATCACTTCAAGGCATAGCGTGAGTGCTGTCGTGCTTCCTATATCAAGGACGCATCGGGGCGATCATAAATATGTATTTTTCGTATCTCTCATGACTTCATAAACTGACTCCATCCAGTCACACAACGATGGGGAAACGACATGAAGCAACCCTGCTTATCGCCGCGCACTGTGAACCGCCAGGGTCCGCAATGGCTGGAGAAGATTCGCCAATTCACGCCGAACTGGTTCGCTGTCACGATGGGTACTGGCGTGGTGTACCTTGTCCTCAATGCGTTACCCGGCGCGTCCCCCGCCAAGACGGCGGCGGCCGAATTGCTCTGGCAGATAGACATCGGCCTGTATGCACTCTTCTTCGCGATGTTCGTCGGCCGCCTTGTGCTGTTCAGCGAGACGATCCAGCCGCTGCTGCACCACCCGCTGCAATCGATGTTTCTCGGCGCCATACCGATGGGCCTCGCGCCAATCGTGAACGGCGTCGTGATCTTCGCCGGCGCGCGCTATGGCAATGAAGCCTATTCCCTCGCACTGTATTTGTGGGGTATCGATGCCGCGATATCGCTCGCCGTCGCCATCGGTGTCCCGTATCTGATTTTCACGAGGCAGCAGCACAGCGTCGAGCGCCTGACCGCCGCCTTGCTGCTGCCAGTCGTCGCGCCTGAGGTGGCTGCGGCAAGTGCTGCTCTGCTTGCTCCCCATCTCCCTGCCCAGACGGCCCAGTTCGTGGTCGGTGCCGGGTATGTGCTGTGGGCCATCTCCGTGCCGCTCGCGTTCTCCATCCTGACTATCGTGCTGCTCCGTCTTGTCATTCACAAACTGCCGCATCGCGAACTGGGCGTCACCAGTTGGCTCACGCTCGGCCCGATAGGCACTGGCGCGCTGGGGCTCATCACTCTCGGCGACGCAGCGGTGAAGGCTTTCGCCGGCACCGCGCTCCAGCCCGTGGCGACGGTCGCACAGGCGTTCGGTGTGCTCGGTGCGCTGTTGCTGTGGGGTGCCGGGCTCTGGTGGCTCGCCTGTGCCGTACTCTTCATGTGGCGCTATCGCCGCGAGGGGTTGCCCTTCAATCTCGGCTGGTGGGGCTTCACCTTTCCGATCGGCGTCTACACGCTCGCCACGTTCAACCTTGCGCGAGTCACCCATTTTCACGGCTTCGTTCAATTCGGCCTGTTGCTCGCTGTGGTGCTCGATCTGCTCTGGGTCGCCGTGCTCACCCGCACGATTCGTGGCCTGATGTTCGAGCGGCTCTTCCATGCGCCGTGCCTCGCCACGGGCCGCCCGTAATCCGGATCGCCGACCCTGAACATCGCTTTTGAAAAAAAACCCGACGGATTGGAGGAGACTAATCCGTCGGGGTAAAGGGCGCCTGGAGCAATGGCGCCCTGGGTCCTACCACTCACTCAACTGAAATCGACCAACGCAGGTATCGGGCCAGAATCCGGGTGGCGGAGAATAGTCATCTCCGGTCAGAGGACGGCTCCTGTGCAACGACTGCCATCGCCCGCTTTTAATGAACTCCACTCCCGCCGATGATGGTCTGTCGCGATGACGTCCACGCATGGCAGGCGAACCGTAATAAAAATGCCAAGGTTGACGCAGATATCAAAAAGGCATCGCGCGAATATCATGAAGATATTTTTCCGTTCCTCCATTGGCCGATATGCTGTCCTCACTATCAGCCAAAGCAGATAAGGGTGTTGCTTGAATCGGCTGCCCCTTTTCAACCTGCGTACCTCGAGTAACGGACAGCGCGATGCACTCCACCGTCTTTCAACGTACCGTCAGTGCGATGGCCACGGAGATGGCTCACATGGCGAGAGGCAATTCACCCTGCCTTGCGCGGACCGGCATCGACTCAGCCCGCGAGGCTCAGAAGCGATGACGCAGACCCGCCGCCACTACAACCTGCTCGTTACCCGACGCCGGCGTCAGACTGAAAACGCCCGCATCAAACGCGGGATTGTTGCCTCCGCCGCTAACACGCTGATAGACACCTTCGAGGTAGAGGTCGGTACGCTTCGACAACTGGTAGTCGGCTTGCCCCATCACCTGGTTCCACTTTGGCTTAAGCGTTCCAGAGGCAGCATCGAATTGGCCCATCGTATACGTATAGGACGCGCCGATGCTGAACTCCGGCGAGAGGAAATATCGACCGTTGACTTCAAAGTTATCGAATT
This sequence comes from Paraburkholderia sp. AV2, assembly GCF_054968425.1. NCBI lineage: Bacteria > Pseudomonadati > Pseudomonadota > Betaproteobacteria > Burkholderiales > Burkholderiaceae > Paraburkholderia > Paraburkholderia sp. AV2. Next base: position 26,462 of record NZ_JBANLK010000016.1, on the reverse strand, counting down.
TGATATTGCTGCCCGTAAGCGAAGCAATGCTGCCGCCCTGCCAGATGCCAGTCACGTCGTTGGTCGACGAGTGGGTCCATACAACCCCCACCTGCGAGTTGCCGAACATGTACTTCGCACCGACACCGTAAATCTGCTGACGTCCGCCAGTCGTCAGCACGTTGGTGTCGGCAGTACTCGTCGCGCCTGCCGCGTTGGCATTTTCCGCCCCGGCAGCCCGATCGATCTGAAGGAACGCGGCACCCACGCTAAACGTGCCATAAGCGTAGCTCGTGCCGATGCTGTAGGCGCGGTTATTCGCGAACGCACCCGCGTCGTTCGAGAAGCCGTACATCGCACCGACGCGCAGACCATTGAACGCCACGCTGCTGAATTTGATCGAGTTATTAAGCCTCAGATCATTCGCGAGGTTGTCGTTGTCATAGGGATGGTCGGCGAAGTTACCACCAAATCCAGCGCCAACGGCCGAAAGCGGCGCAAGGTAATCCACGAGGAAGTCGTACTGGCGGCCAAGCGTCAGCGCGCCATATTGCCTGTCGGTAAGCCCAACATAAGCCTGGCGTCCGAACAGATCGCCACCATTGTTGAACTTACCGGTGGACGCGTTAAAGCCGTTCTCGAGCCAGAAAACGGCACCGAGTCCGCCGCCAAGGTCCTCGGTACCGCGCAGGCCCCAACGCGTGGTCGACACGCTACCGCTATTGAGGAGCCAGCTACTGGCTCCACCGCTGCTTGCACCGCCCGTTCGCTGACTATTTACGTAGACCACGCCTTCATCAACGATACCAAAAAGCGTGACGCTGCTTTGGGCATGAGCCGCACAGGTGAAAGACAGCGCCGACACCGCCGCCAGATACCGTAATTTCATGTTTGATTCTCCACTAACGACTTGATTGGGGCTTACCGAATTGAATGCCGGAACCACAAGGCTGCGCGAGTATAGGTCCGTATTCCGGTCTAACGAGTGGAGGACAACAGAAAAGCTAGGTTGCATCAGGCGGAAGCGTCTTTCACAAAAAATTAGCAGTACAAAAAAAATGGATGGATCATGCCAAACCGCATCAGACAAGGGTATTTCTCGTGTGGAATTTTCTGTATCTTCGAAGTTTCTTCTCGCGGAAGAGCGCAGGGACACTCAATTCTCTTACTCGATCAACAAGGTTGTGTCGTCGTTACAACGCTTTGTTGGCCGCGACGCAATTCCGCTCGATATCCCTGCGATGCAGGAGTGGGTATCGCCGGGGGGAACTCATCCAGTTCGAACTGTTGTCTTTGGCTACCCGGCGCTAACCATGTTAACAGCGTTCCGTATTCACCGAATAGCGAGTTAAGAGCCGCGCCAGCATGCCGGCTGCGATAAACCCAAAGATATGCATTTCGTGGGAGCAACCTACGATGGACCACATACAATCGATCAGGGCGTTCGTTACCGTCGTCCGCCTCGGGAGTTTCACGAAGGCCGCCCGACAATTGAGCATCTCTCTCGCGTCTTTATCTCGCGCCGTGGGTAATCTCGAGTCCCATACACAAACCCGACTTGTCAGTCGCTCATCCCGATTCGTCTCGCTGGCGCCGGGTGCCCACGAGTATTTCAATACGTGTGTCGACGTGCTCGATCGCCTCTACGAGGGCGAACAGCGCCTTCTGGGCGATCGGGCTGCATCGCGCGGCGTACTCCGCATCGCCGCTCATCCGATCGCAATCGAAGTGGGACTACCGCAGATCGTCCGTGAATATCAGCGCGGTGCGCCGGAGGTCGAAGTCGTACTGAATATGCGTACGAGCCCTCTGCGTCTGGAGCAGGACCACTATGACGTAGCCCTATATCCTCCCGATCTCATTCTGGATGCAGACGCGGTTTGCCGCCGTGTTCTCAATTCGCCTATCTTGCTTGTGGCGAACCATGCTTATTTGAGCAGTTTCAAACTCGATCGTGCGCAGCCTGACCTGAATGGTCACATTATTCTTTCCTGCCAAAACGACACAAAGAATGAAAGGGCGTTGCGCCTCGAAAACGCCGGAAAAATTACGACGTTATCCCGTGGGAGCGTTCGAATGGATGTCGGAGAATCCACTGCGGTTCGGTTAGCACTGTCGGGTTTCGGCATGGCCTTACTGCCCGAATTTCTGGCTGCGCCGTATCTGGCCAATGGAAAACTACGACTTGCCTTTCCGGACCATAAGCTGATCGACGAGATGGCCGCCCTTGGTGTCGCCTACCTGCGTCAAGGTACCATTGCGCATCGCGTACGCAGCTTTGTGAACGCATGCACGCGCTCCTTTGGTCTCGACAGTGCCGCGGATGTTCAGCAACGTCCTGGGATAGCCGCTTAGCTGCCGGCAAAGACCAGGTCCCGGCAAGCAACGACAGCAACTCTCGCCTCCAGCGCCATCGAGGAAGTGGAGCAATTCACGCGACGCGATACGCAAAGCGTGACGCGTTCACCAGTAAGCTTCGACGCAGATGAAAATTTCGGCTTATGAGCGGGATTGATTTCAATTCATGCTGAAATGCGCCTTACCTTGATAAGCCCCTGGTTTTACTGCCGTCCCATTTCACCTTATGGGCAAACGCACAGCCGGCACGGCGGGCACCTGCGCACCCAGATATGTCGCAAACCCCTCCGCGAGCCGGCCAGCCCCGCCGGCCCGCACGAGCCTGAGCACCTGCGACTCGTAAGGATTGCTCGATATTGGCCGGAACACCGCGCGCTCGCTGCCCGCGCGCCCGAGCGCAGCCGGCACGAGCGCGACGCCCATGCCGAACTCCACCATCGTCACCACGGTCTGCCACAGCCGCGCCTCGTGCCGGATCTGCGGACTGAAGCCCGCCTCCACGCAGGTCGCGATGATCTGATCGTGATAATGCGGCGAAACCGAACGCGGAAACAGGATGAACGGCTCGCGCGCGAGCGCGCCAAGCTCGATGCGCCGTTTGCGCGCGAACGCGTGATCCACGGGCAGGCAGCACAAAAAGGGCTCGGAAAACAGCACCTCGGACTGCACCTCGGCCGGAAAGCGTCCCCAGTGCGCAAAGCCGAGATCGATCTGCATGCGTTGCAGCGCCTGCACCTGCTCGGTCGTATTCATCTCCCGCAGCACGACCTCCACCGCCGGATGATCGGCCTCGAAACGCCGCACCGCTTCGGGCAGCCCACGGTAGAGCATCGAGTTGACGAAGCCGATGCGCAGCCGCCCCGCGAGCCCATGCGCCGAGCGCGCCGCGACGCGCCTGACCTCATCGGCCTGTTCGAGCAGCCGCCGCGCCTCTTCCAGCAGCACGTGGCCCGCGTTCGTCAGCGACACCGCCTTGTTGGTGCGCTCGAGCAGTTGCACGCCCAACTGCTCCTCGAACTTGCGGATGTCGAAACTCAGCGCGGGCTGCGAAATAAAGAGCCGCCGCGCGGCCCGGCCAAAGTGCAGTTCCTCCGCCACGGCCACGAAGTAGCGCAGTTGCTTGAGTTCCATGACGGGGTCTCCACAGGTTTTTTCGATAGATTCTGTTTATCGTACAGGACATCGTTTGTATTGGACTGTGATCGTTACCGCACCTAAGCTTGCCCGAATCGTGTCGCGGTCTATTAGTTAGCGAGACAACGGGCTAATACTTCCCGAGACAACTGCGATTCGTCGCCCGCATCGCCTTCTGCCACAACGTGTCTCCCTAACTAATCGACTGCCGCCGAACCCGCTTTTTTTGCCCCTCCCTCCGGCAAATCCGCACCCTCGATCTCGTCAGACCTGAAGCCTGCCGCTGCGCCTTACGCAAAGCGAACGCTATCCCGCGAGCCTTCACAAGCCCATCACCTCGGTCACCAGTCGCGCGAACCTACACGGCGCACCCTCCCTTACATACCAATCGCTGCTCCCTTGCGCCCAGCGCCTCCCAAGCGCAGCAGCGTCACGAAACCCTATCGATCGGGAGACACCGTCATGGAACTCAAGCAACTGCGCTATTTCGTGGCCGTGGCGGAGGAACTGCATTTCGGCCGGGCCGCGCGTCGGCTCTTCATTTCGCAGCCCGCGCTGAGCTTCGACATCCGCAAGTTCGAGGAGCAACTGGGCATGCAGTTGCTGGAGCGCTCCGACAAGGCCGTGCGAGTGGAGTTGCCCCTGTAATCCCGGACACAGCGTCACACTAAAGTATCCATCGAGTGCCAGAACTCGCGAGGCGAGCGGTATTTCAGCGCGCTATGGGGATGCTTCTCGTTGTAATGTATATGAACGCCTCCCTTTGCGAGAGGCTTCGGTCGGCATTCCAGAACAAGACGGGCTGCAGCTGTATATCCGGCCTATTTGCAGCTCGGACTACCGCTGCTGGCCACTATGAAATCCGCTGACTCGCACCTCATTGCTCAAACGAGCTCGAAGCTCTCACTACAACACAGGTTCAGCGAGCCCCGGTCCTACCTGTTCTGTCATTCCAGATGAAGCGCCTGCGCAACCGCTTGATGGTTCACGTACGACACGATGATGTTGATACGAACTTCCTGATTCCACGGCCCACCGGCAAACGTGCTCAGACTGGCCGAACGCTCGCGTAACCCTTTTCATACGGGCGTCCGTGTGCAAGGACTGCCCAGATGATCCGTGCGAGCTTGTTCGCCAAGGCGATCACTACCACGTTTGCCGGCCTTCGTTTTTTCAGTTGCTCGACCCAGAGGCCCGGGTCCTTGGCATTTGCCAGTACGCAGCGCGCACCGTGAGTCAGGAGTGTGCGTAAATAGGTGTCGCCCCTCTTGCTGATTCCAAACAGACTTACCTTTCCGCCCGAACCGTGCTGCCGCGGAACGAGCCCTAAAAACGCTGCAAATTCTCGCCCAGATCTGAACGATTTGGGATCGGCCATTGTGGCCACTGCCGCCGTTGCGGTGAGCAGACCAACGCCAGGAATTTCGGCTATGGCCGAACAACTTCTGTCCTGCTTCAGCCAGACGCGAAGCCGTTGCTCGATCCTCGCGATTTGCTCATCCATTCTTGCAACTTCGTTCCACCTGTCACGCAGCGTGTCGATCAGCATCGCCGGCAGACGTTCCGAGAGTCGGTGCAAAGTGCCTGGCATTTCTCGTTCCAGGACCGCGCGGCTTCTCCCCATTACCTCGCCGTATTCAGTCATCAAACCGCGCAGCGCGTTTATCTGCATCGTGCGCATCTTCACCAGTTGCTCTCGCATCCTGTGCATGGCGAGCACTGCCTGCTGAGCTTCGGTTTTCACTGAAACGCACTTGCCAGGCTGTTGGACAGCCAGCCAGATTGCTCGTGCTTCCGCCGCATCGCTCTTGTTGCCAATGTTGAATGCCCTGACGAATCTCGACGAGAGCAGCCTCACTTGATGCCCTAGCTTTGTCAGTTCACGCGCCCAATGCTGCGCGCCACCACAAGCCTCCATTCCAATAAGGCAAGGGGCCCGATTTGCGAAGTAGTGCAGAAAGCTGGCGCGCTTGATCGCCTTATTTGTGATCTGACCGTGTCCGTGTCTACATGGTGAACCTGAAACACCGACTTCGCGATATCAATTCCAACAGGAGTGAGCAGCATATCGATCTCCGATCTGTACCAAGACTCCTTGGCCATCCGACTATAGTCCGACTGCCGAGGTGTCGGCGTAGGTGGGAGGCGTTCATATCATTGCTCGAAACCTCTAGTCGAGGCTGGCGACGAACGGAGATGCTTCCCAGTCAATCACGTGGGTCAAATTAGATGAAAATTACAGCCCCAGGTGGCTACCGTGAGCGCACTCCGTTACTACCGGGCTGTGCCCTGCTTGATCCTGCCAGGCAGTACCGCGTCCGGAGCGCAGCTTGATAGGCAACCCCAACCGAGAACGGCCAACCGCCCACCTGGCGTCGACAAGACGTCGCCGGCATCTCGTCGGCCCACGTCGATGGTTGATGGGGCCACCACTCGACTACACCGACTTATCCCTTACTCTTTTCGAAAAGACCCGCGAGAATAAGTCCGATTTCGTCTTGAGCGGCGTCACGGTACAAGGGCGCTTCTATACCTGGCTCATCGCATATTTGAGGAGGCCCAGTATGAAACCCCAAAAGCCCCAGGACACTCACGCCAACATGGTCGACGCGATGTGCGCGTACATGACCGACTGCCGGTTCGACCAATCCCATCTGAACTCCATGTGCCTGTCGCTGGCCATGGAATACGTGTATCAACCGCGCCCGCGGTTTTGGCAGGACTTCAACATCGCGTACATCACCGTCGCGCTATCTCGCTGTATCCCCGACTGGCGGCACGCTCTCGAGAGCACCAACGGCGTCCCGGACAGACTGCTCCGGGACGTCGGAGAATTCCTGCACGTGAAGGCATTCGATGAAGCCAACGCCGAAATGATGCTGGCGTTGCCGGCTCACGAGCGTCCAACGGACAGCGCATCTGCCTTCGCCTGGATTTCGTCTCAACTGGCGCACAAAGGACTGAAGGCGGAACTCGACTTCGCGCGACGAGACGGCAATGCCTGCGGCGAGCATGCGCTCGACGCGCTACGCTGCCTTGAGGAAGCGGCAGCCGGACGAACCATCGCCAGAACCGGAGCACTCGTCGCTCGCACGTATCGCGACGCGGTCATGAAGCGTCACGCTGAAAGCGCAACCCAGTAGGCCATCGAGGGCTTGTGCAGGATGGCCAGGCCCTCGCGCAAACTGGCGATGACACAGCCGAATGAGTGGGCCAGAATCAGGGACGGCCTGACCGTGGAGACTTCTTGCCCTTCATCGGTCGGCTGTCGAACTGCAGCGCCGGTAAAAGGCAGGCGGCGACCAGAGCACTCGGCTTCGACATCTGATTGGACCTCGACCCACTACTGAAGTCGATACGGCAACAGGCGGCAAGGGATAGCGGCACGACGGCTGCCCACACTTTCGAACGACGCCTCCCAGCCCAACGCACCCAGGTAACCGGTTATGGTGCGGCGAAAGCCTGGTCCATCTGCCGGGAGCGTTTGACTTCGTCGCTCTGCAGGTAAATCGAGGTTGTCGCAATAGAGGCATGGCGCAGGTTATCGCGCACAGTCGTGAGCTCGGCGCCCCGGGCGAGCGCATGCGTGGCGTGAGTGTGGCGCGTCCAGTGGGGACTGGCACGTCGCAGCTTTTCCGCAAGCACGGGATGATCGGCACCGATGGCATCGGCGGCCAGACGGAAAAAGCGGCGCGTCACGGACCACAGACGGGAACGCGTGATGCCCGTTGCGCTTTCCTCTTCAAGGTTCGCGAGCAGCGGAGTCTTCGGGTTCCACCGCTGCGGTGTCACCGGCAGGCGCCTCTGGACGAGATACTGCTCGAGCGCGGCGCGTGCGAGCGGTGGCAAGGCGACCTTGCCGGCCTTGTCGCCCTTGCCGACGACATTGAGCCAATGGGCACCGCGTTCGTCCGTGCGGATATCGCCAAGCGTCGCGCTGACGAGTTCACTTGCGCGCAGACCGGTCGCATAGGAGAAGTCGAGCAGAAAGCGCAGTCGCTGCGCGGCAGGTTCTCCCCAGCCGTAGGACCATTCCAGTGCACTGGCAATCGTGCGAACCAGGCTCCATTCGCCTTCGGTGAAGCCCCGCGACGTGTCGAGTGACGCGGCACGCGTTCTGCCGCGGACCTTGATACCGGCAAACGGATTGGAGAGCACGTAGCGCTGCTCGATGAGCCAGCGAAACAGTGCGCCGAGCACGGAAAGCGCGTAGGCGGTCGAGCGCGCCGACAGGTTTCCGGCGAACGGGCGCCAGCCGGGAGCATTGCGCGGCCGCGGCGCCCCGACCCAGCGCTCGCGCGGCTGCGGATGCCGCAGGAAGCTCCGGTAGGCGATGGCATCCTCGATTGTGAGTGAGGACAGTGCCCTTCCACGCTCGACGATGGCCCACAGGATCAGGCGCTCGGCTTCCTTGCGGTAGGCGCGCTGGGTGGCCGGCGACTCATGCAACGCGAGCCAGGCCTGCACAGCGTCGTAATCGTTGTTCGCATCGAGCGCACAGGCCCGCCTGGGCGCGCGGAAGCTCCCCATCGAGCCATCGACTTCCTGAGGTATCCGCAACCGCTCCCAGGGGACAACCACGCCGGGCCGAGCTGCAGTCACAAGGGCACGTGCCCGTTCGGTCAGTTGCGGATGCGCGGCGAAGAAGGCCTCAATGCGACGCGCTCCGGTCTGGCCCAGTCCCGGGATAGCGGTCCACCACCGACGCCGGCGCGGAACCCGCACGGTAAGATCCGTGAGCGTTCCGAGGCCGCACGCCAGCAGCGCGCGCGCCGCCCTGGGCGAGAACCACTGGTCCACGCCGTCCGTGATCTGCGGTTCTGGCGGCTTCGCGTGGCGCAGGACTTCGACGGCCTGCCCAACCGCCTTCGCGTCCCGTTCGCGCCCGGCAGCCGATTGCTTCAACAGCAGGTCAGCGAGATCGTGGCGATGAACACGCCGTGCGGCTGTCGCAAGCCGGCGCCGGATGTCGCCGATCACGCCGCGAGCCGAGCGCCCTTGCCCCGTCCTGGCCGGCAGATAGCGCGAGACAGCGTTGCGCACGGGCACCCCGGCGTACCAGGCTCGCAGCGCGGCCAGTTCGTCCTCATCGGGAAAGACATCCGGCGCGCTGGCTGCCAGCGGCTCCGGCGTGTGACGCGTTTTCATGACCACCAGTTTGGCACGAAAATGCACCTGTCGCGATAAGAAGAATTATGGCAATAGATCGCATCAGTGCCGCTCTTTCTGACTCCCCTGTGCGGAAGAATCAATGCAATCTGTGCTGATACCCGCCCGGCCGCGCCCGGCATGTTGCGACGAGACGCCTGTCAATCTGGGCGTCCTCCATCCCTCGGTATCACGAGGCGTCCCGCATTTTGATATTTTTTAGCCGCCCGCGGTCCACAGGCACCAGGACGGCCGAGCGTAACGAGAGCGAAGTCGTTGCGGTATTCTGTGAAGCACCCTGAACCCCGGCAGCATAGGTGCCCTCATGCAGTACCGCCTCTTCATCGACGATCTCCGGGACCCTACTTCACCCGATTGGGTCGTGGCACGTGATTCAGCAACGGCAATCAAGCTGCTTGAAACTCAGGGTTGCCCGGTCGAAATTTCCTTCGACCACGACCTCGGTGGCGACGACACCGCCATCGCAGTGGTGAAGCGGCTTATCGATCTTGATCTGGATGCCGGTGGGAGCTATATCCCGAACGATTTCCACTTCACAGTCCACAGCGCAAACCCCGTTGGACGCGAGAATATCCTCGAGCTGCTCGCACGGTATCTTGAATTCCGCATCGAACAGCGCGGAACATACCTTTAATGAGTCGCGCCTTGCCAGGGGGATTATCCGCCTTTTGGACTGCTCGAATGGCTAGCCTTCATGCCTGCCCATTTGCCGCCCACAGTCGACCCGTGGGACTGGCTGCATCGCCATTTCCTTCACGCACTGGGTCAATCCTGGAACGCATGGTGTGCGATCGCTTCCGGCATGCAGGAAAGCGGGTGCTACGTCCTCTCACCGCTGCTTTTCCCCACGCGCCTGCTCTGGGTGGATTATCCCGACGAAGGGGTGGCCTTGCGCATTGTGCGTCCGCGCACGCCTGTCGTACCGCCCCGCGAGGCATTCGATGGCGCCTGACCTGATCCCCGATCGATTCTGTTACTGTACCCGTGCGTCGCCATATCCGCTTGACGGACTGTGGTCGACTCGCGTGGATTCCCCCACGAGTTCAAGCATCCTCCCGCTGGTTATTGGCCGTCTCGGCCCGGAGAGAGATGTGTCGCGCGAAGACATTCGCGCTCAAGGATCCGCGCCTCCTGCCTTTCTGGCAGCCCGTGTTCGATCAGACCGGTCTGCGCGTTGCCTATGTTATTGCCGTCAGAAATCCCGTCGGCGTCGGGCCATCGCCGCAAAAGAGAAATGGATTTACGCTGGAGAGATCGTATTCGCTCTGGTTGAGTCACATCCTTGCCGCGCTACAGACACCCGTGTCGAGACTACCGCTCCGATCGCAATTCCCCGCGGCGCGGGCCGGTCGATACTCTTGGTCGACCCGCTAGCCGATCCACGTTAATTAATCTTCATCATTCTCCGAGAACCTGGAACGCCGCCGCGGTTTCTAAAATAGAAAGGAGAAGCACGCAATGCGGAAATTCGTTCTCGCGGCTGGGATGGCTGCAATGCTCGCCGGGTGTGCCGTCGCGCCTGGCTACGACTATGGGTACGGTTACTACCCGTCCTATGCTCCCGGCGATTACGGATATGTTCCCGCCTACGGAGGGGTTGGTCTCGGCATTTGGGGCGGAGGTGGGGGGTACGGTGACTACGGTGGTTGGCACGGCCACGCAGGTGCTTGGGGCGGCGGTCACGACACCGCATGGGGGCGGGGTGGGCACGATGGCCGAGGCGGAGGCGGCCACGGTGGTGGGGGCCACGGTGGTGGAGGACACGGTGGGGGCCATTAGATCCTGGTCGGACAAATTGAGCGGTACGAGTCACGCTCGCGAGTTTTCATATAGAAACTCGTCTCTTCGTACCGTTGTCCTGCAAAGCAAAGCTTCGAGGAAGACTTCAACAGGAGCCGAGTTGCATCGTGCTCTCGGCGGACGCATTACACGGAAAGTACAACACAATGCTCGTGAACCGGAATTCGCAGGTGGTTTTCGTCCATGCGATGCAGTTCACGGACCTGCGGGCGATGGATCGCGCAGTCGGGGGGCGCTGCTGTCGCGTCGTGAGCCGCTGGCAGCCGGTATCGCGCTTCGCTACATCTCTTGAAACTGATGTGTGGGTCTTGCGGCGCCAGGCGACTTCGGCGTCTGCCTGACGCAACCACGAGAAAGCCGTTACTGCGGTGTCTTGATACTCAATTCATTTTTTACCAGTGTTACGCCGTCAACCCCTTTCGCCGCCTGGACCGCCAGATCCATCTGGTTCTGGCTTTCGCAACTGCCAGTGAGCGTCACGGCACCGTTGACGGCCTTGACGTAGATGTGTGTCGGATCAAGGCCGTTGGTGCGCGACAGGGCGCGATGGACCTTCTTCGCGAGCGCCCGATTCGCGGCCTTGCTGGCCTTCGGCAAAGCCGGCGCTGCCGCCGTCGTCGTATCCGTAGATGTACCGCTGGCTTGTGCGTGGGCGCCCGCCGCCAACACCAGGGCGAACGCGGCTACGGAAAGCCTGGCAACCTGTATCAGCTTCATATCGATTCTCCTTGCTCTGAAAATTCTTCGTTGCTTAACGGGACGAACCTCAAGCGCGGGAAGTCTGGTCTTGCCAGCCCGGCTTCCCGCTCGATGAGTCGATGCTTGTGGCCGGCCCGCCCTCAGAACTGGGTCATGATGCCAATATTGCCGGCGAACTGACTGTGACCATAACCCGGGCCTTCGTTGATGCCGCTGCCCACCGCGCCGCCGCCATCGGCGTTGCTGGCGCCGCCGGTACCGTACGGATCTGCATAGCCGTCGCCGAGGCCAATGTTTGACGTCGAGCTGTTGTGGATGTAGCCCAGCTCGGAATACAGGAACGTGCGCTTCGACAGGTTGTAGGTGCCAGCGAGCGTGTACAGCGTGGCATTGCCGTTGCCGTTGTTGGCGTTGGCGTGATAGACCGCGGCTGTAAGCAGCGTGACCGGCGTGATCTGCCATCCCACGCCACCCCATTCGTGATCGACCGCGGTCGGCAGGCTGGCGCCGTCCGGCGTGGCGGCGAAGTCGTAACCGGCTTCGTCGGCATCAGGCGCCGAGAGGTGCTGGTAGCCTGCGTAGAACTTCACCGGGCCAAGCGAATAGGTACCGCCGGCGAGGATCGAGCGCGAGTACAGATAAACATTGCTGAAGCGGCCGTACGGGTCACGGATCTCGTCGTAGATCGCCTGTAGTTCGAACGCCGAGGCGTTGTACTGAATCTTGGCGCCGTCCGAACGCCCCTGGCTGCTGCCGAAGCCCGAGGTCGTACCGAGCTGTCCCGGTGCACTACCCGTGCCGCCATTACCGTTCCAGTTCGCGCTGTTGGCGAGATCGTATTGCCCCTTGAGCGTGAGGCCGGCGAGTTGCGGCGACGTATATTCCACACTGTTGCCTGCCTGCGCCCAGTTACGGCCCCGCACCAGCGTGGCGATCGAGTAAAACTGCATGAGCTGCGGATCGACGTCCCAGCTGTCCTGGCTGATTTCCGCCGCGCCCGCGTAACCGATCTTGAACGTACCCCACGTATCGTTCGTCAAACCGACACGGGCCTCGCGACCGAACAGCGAGCCGTTTTGATACGCGCCGTTCATAACGTCCAGACCCATTTCCAGCTTGAAGATGGCCTTCGTGCCGCCGCCAAGGTCTTCAACACCCCTGAAGCCAAATTCCGATTCGCCCCAGTCACCGCTTTCCATCTGCACTGCATTGCCACCAGGAATTCCAGTGCGGTACTGAACACCAGTATCCAGCCGGCCATACATCGTCACGCTGCTTTGTGCGTGCGCGACGATTCCCGCAGACATAAGTGCTGCGGCAAGCAAAGCCTTCTTCATTGTTCGCCTCCATACCTTCACTAAGGATCCGGGCGCGGCATTGCTAACCTTGCCCGATGGTTTGCAGAATGAGCCAAAGCGTCTGTCGCGGGCAGCACCCCGGCGACAAATGCATGGACTCAGCCGCCTTTGCCAGCTTCGTGGACAATCACAGCCAATGCGAGGGAACTTAATTGATACTCTCCTGCCTGCCTTGTTGTTTTCGCCGTCAATGTATCAAGATCGAATCAAAGAATGGAGCAGTGAATGCATGAGCGTTGCGAATTATCCTCAAATTGCGTAAGAGGAAGGCCGCTCTGGGGGCGGAAGTATTCTTTCTGGAGCAAGTCATTATTTCATGCGACAAGTCTATTTCTCGCTAATCTTGGTCGCATATAACTAACTTGCACATGCCATTCTTTGCCTACATATTTATCATCTTAATGACGAATTTTTAACCATATTGATTTGTCAGCGTTGACCTAATGCAAAATTCCACGTGGCCGTAAATTTTCAATGCTCTCCTGCCGAATTCTGCAGTTGCTTACAAAAAGAATATATCTAAAATTTTATATAGCCGTATTTCATGAGCATGCAATCCCGGTCATTGCAATCGCCGAAAAAGTTCAGGCTGTTGCATAATTTAGAGTCCTATATACTTGGAGTTGGCACTGGGAAACGTGAAAATTCGGCATGCCAGGGCTTATCCGTAAGCGTCAGAACCCATTGACTTCAGCCAAAAGACTTGATGAAGCGCTTACCGTGAAAATCCCACGTTATCGCTTCCGTTGCTGTGGTCTACGCGTTGCGCGCGCACAACCGAAAGGCCCCGGGCGAAACGGGCCAAGGCCGCTGCGTCGATACTGCTGCCAGCCGCTCTGACCGCTTTGCGCGGCCAGATCTTTGCCGTACACGTCAGACATCAATGCCTGGCGATACGTACGTACCCCTTGGTACCGTCATCACTCGCCAGTCGACAAGCGCTGCCGTTTCGCGATGACGGCGCGGCTGCACATACCATCGCCCGGCTTCGTAACTGAAGCTCGAGGTGGTCTGGACGCCCTTTCGAAAGAAGAGCGGTGCTCCACCAACTCAAACAGATCTTTAGTTACGGGCGCGACAATTCCGTCAAGGGCTCCGAAAGTAGACTATCAACTACCGAGGCCCGGTTAGCGCAATCGGCCAACTGCTCGCAGCACCGCGTCACCACGCGAAGTGACACGCGGTACCGGAAAGCCAGAATCGGGCGACTCCATCACGATCAGTTGAAGATCGCGGAGCGCACAGAGCTCGTCAAGGTTCGGCTCTATCCGTTCCGTCGTATTCTTTACGACCATCAGCGTAGCAAGCTCGTGGGGACTCAACATGGCAATTCCCTCCGGATGGTGAGTGACGGACAAACCGGATGCGATCAGTTCAAGGTTTTGCTGACGGGAGGTATCGCACGCCGGTACCCGATTTCGAGTAGGCGGTCAACGCTTGCAAGCGAAATTGCAAAGCCGGTCCACCCGAAACCGCTGTGCCTAAGAAAGACGACGACGCCGGCGAACGCCGGATCGACGATTGTCTGCCAGAGCGGCTGCGTTTCAAGGGGAAACTGCTGGTCCAACGGTACCTCTGTGGGGACGGTCGGCGTCAGCGCGATGCGGGCGTGGCCAAGTGCTTCGATGAGACTGTCGACGTCTGCCGGATCGAGCAGCCCCCGGCTTTTGCCGATCCTGAGCATGAGCGCATTCGCCCCGTACTCGTTGACGAGCGCAAGCTCTACGTGAGACGCGCTAGCGGACTGGAGTAGCAAATCTAGCATGGCCTCGCTCCCTTGCGGTCCTTGCCCTCTACCGAACGCGCGGCCGCACGCAGTTCGCCAAGCCAACGCCTGCATTGTTCATTTTCGAGCGCGAACCCGGTCCAGCCTAAGCCCTCGTGACGAAAGAACAGCACGGTCGCGTCTAGCAACTGGCTCGGTTCGGCATACCAGCTTGGATCAACCGTCATATGGTACCTGTGGCCCGGCAGCAAGGTACTGCGAACCGGCGGTCGCATGGCGGCGCGGTATAGCGCGAGCTTCTCGATCAACTCGCCAACGGCGGCGCCGTCGAGCACAGTCGTGTCCTCGCCCCAACTGAGACGGAGACTGCGGCGCTCGCCTTCGCCAACCAGATCAATCCGCAAGGGACGTTGCATGGTGGAACCGCCTTCTAAATATGCTTTACGGTCACCATACCGTAGCAGTTGCGCCTGCGCGGAACAATGGCCGGGACATTAAGAATGCTTGCTGTTCGGAGAAAGAATGTAAGCCGGTGCCCACCACGCGCCTTAGCTGGCCTTGGCGCCAGCGCGTTAAGAAGGCTTAATCCTTGCCGGTTACTATCGCAGAGGACTCCGACTAAACTTGTGCATGCGACGGCATTGGCCGCGCTCATTTGTGTGCACGGTCAGACGCTGCTGCTCCGGCCAGGCCGGACGGACTTCGCTCGACCATCAGGAGGTTCCATCATGAAACTCGCATCCGTCGCTATCATTCTGGGGCTCGCTGTGGCCCTCTCCAGTCCGGTCCATGCCGCCCGCTTTCAGGTGTGCCACAAGGTGCTGCAGCATCATGAGTGGGTAGAGCAGTGTGGGCCATGACTGCCGCATTGGCGCGTGCGTCCTCTTTGCGGGCCAAAACCGCGCTGGTCGATTCCGGCCTTGCGAGCGTTGTGGTTCGTTCCCCGAACGCGCGACATAAGTGCCTGAGCGGGCCGCCCGCCCCACCGTCGCAGTGGGCGCTCGCCACGCTGCAGTTCGTCGCAGTCGAGCCTGCCGAGGGCTTGCACACATCCGGTGCATGGTCAGACATGCGGTGCGCTCTTGTCGCTTGATGCCGAATTCCATCTACGGAGTTGGCCTCTTCAATCGTCCGGCATTGACCTCGGTCACCGCTACAGCACAGCGCCAGAACACTGTGCCGTTGCGCCGCGGTGTTCCCGGCAGACATGACCGTCATCCACTTGCGCGTGGCAGACTAGCCTGGGGCCGGCGCGCTCGCCGAGCCGTAGTCGGCCGGCGCATCGGCCGGGCGCGGCGTTTCGCCCGCATGCTCGATCCAGCCGCCGCCCAGCGCGCGGTACAGATCGACCAGGTTGTTCTGCCGTGCCAGCTGCGTCTGGACCAGGGTCTGCTGCGCCGAGTACAGGTTGGTTTGCGCGAGCAGCACCGAAATATAGCTGTCCACACCGTTCTTGTAGCGCAGTTCCGCAAGATCGAGGCTGCGCTGGTTCGCGAAGGTGTTGCGCTGGAGCGCGGCGATTTGCTGCTCGTAGGTGCCGCGCGCCGCGAGCCCGTCCGCCACTTCGCGGAACGCGGACTGGATGGCCTTCTCGTAGTCGGCGATCTCGATGCGCTTCTCGACATTCGCGAGGTCCAGGTTCGCGATGTTCGCACCGCCTTCGAAGATCGGCATCGTGATCTGCGGCGCGAAGCTCCACGCCGCCGTGCCGGCCTTGAAGAGGCTGCCAAGCGACAGGCTTTCCGTACCGAAGGCCGCCGTCAGCGAAACCTTCGGGAAGAACGCTGCACGCGCCGCGCCGATGTTCGCGTTCGCGGCGAGCAGGCTCTCTTCCGCCTCCATGATGTCCGGACGCCGCGTGAGCAGGTCGGACGGGAGACCCGCCGGAATGTCGGTCAGCAGGTTCTGCGAGGAGAGCGGCAGACCAGGCGGCAGGTCGGCCGGCAGCGGCTCGCCGATCAGCAGCACAAGCGCGTTCTCGGCCTGTGCGCGGGCCCGCAGCTGGGCCTGCAGGTTGGCCTGCGCGGTTTCGACCACGGACTGCGCCTGGCGCAGATCGAGTTCGGAGCCCGTGCCGTTGTCGAACTGGGCCTTCGTGATGTTGTAGGAGTCCTGCGCGACCTTCAACGTGCCCTGCGTGACGTTCAGCAAGTCATCGTCGGCCAGCATCGTCAGGTACTGCTCGGCCACCTGCGAGACGAGCGAGATTTCTGCCGCCTTGCGCGCCTGCGCCGTGGAGAGATACTGCGCCAACGCCTGGTCCTTCAGGCTGCGGATACGCCCCCAGAAGTCGATTTCCCACGACGCCTGCAGACCCACGTTGTAATCGCTATATGGATTCTCCGGAATGAACTGGAAATCCATCGGAACGCGCGTGCGCGCGTCTGAGCCCACGGCACTGGCAGACGGAAGCAACTGGGCGCGCGTGATCTGGTACTGGGCGCGCGCCGCCTCGACGTTGAGCACCGAAACGCGCAGGTCGCGGTTGTTCTTCAGCGCGATCTCGACGAGCGCCTGCAGACGCCGATCGACGAAGAAGATGCGCCAGCCGATGTCGGTGGCCGACGCGCCGTTGGCGCTGCGGCCGTTCGGCGCGCCGCCCGACTGGCCCGGCTGCGTCGCATAGACGCCGCCTTCCGGGAAGGTCTGCGAGACCGGCGCCTGCGGCCGGTGATACCACGGCTCCATCGTGCAGCCTGCGAGGAGCGCAGCGGCGACCCCCATCACGCACAGCTTCTGCATCTCGTTGTCCATTCTTGCGCGAATCATTGACTGGTACTACCAGCGACGCTGGGTGTGTCGGAGGCGGTGCACGTGCAGGGTCGGCTCGCCATCGCCAGCGCTTCCCGCCAACCCGTGAACCTGAGGCGGCACCGCACCGTCCTGTTTGACATTCCGGTCGTGACAACGTAGCGACCGTGGTTTCACAGCGCAATGTCCAAACATTAAGAGTGGTTAATTGTTCGGCAAACGAACTATGCACGGTCCAGGTGAGCTTGCGATCCGAACGCGCATCGGCTTGGAGCACCGGGTCCGCCCGGCGGCAACGTCCGTTGGAACAGGAAGCCTGTCGCCGCTGGCGTGGGATCTCATCGGCGCGAAGATCCACCGCTTGAGCGGGACGAAAATGGCCCGGTGCGCAGGCGCATCGGGCCCGCGTTTAAGCAGTGACGCCAGGAAGCTAGTCGACGCTATCCAGGCCGCTGACGAATACGATTACGAACGTGAAAAAAATGGCGGGGAGCTCGCCCGGGCCCTCAAAGGGGACACGGCGGATCATGACGCTGTCGTGTGGTCGGAGGCGGGGCCAATCGCGACCTTGCAGGTTGATCTTAATCGTGGTGCCATTGGCACTGGGGGCGATCCGTTTGCGCTTCGACTTTGCGTATGTTGTCCTCTGAGTACGACACTGCTCTCGAGTGGCCTGGGAAAAGTGGCAAGGAATTCTAAAGAAAGATTAAAAATTTTCTGCATCTGATGTCACGATATATCCCGTCCGGAAAGGCGATACTTGGATCGCTGCCGTCCCCGAGGCAGCGTTAGCGGTAATTCCTCGTTGCCCCGGTCTGGCTACCGGGGCTTTTTTCGTGTGTTGGGAGGGTGCGAAAGCTTCGGGGTGAAAGTCCCCTGTGCGGTCTGACCGCGAGAACGGCAGCCGAAGCGTTCGGGCGTCGCCGGCGATCCGAGTTTGGTAAGGCATGTTTGGCGGAGCCACGATCGCATGAACAGAATGCGACTCCCTGCGCTTCACAACCGAAGGCTTTAACCGCTTCGTTACCTCCACGATTGCTCCGGTTGCTTCCGGCTGGAGCGGTTGCCGGGTGGGGCTTTCACCCACTGGAAAAGCGCCGCCTTTGCACGGCGCACGCCATGAAGCGTCATTCGCCGAATCAATCGGACAGACATTCGGACGACCGGTCTGCATCGGTATGCGGCCACATGAACGAGTGCGATGCCCTTCGCGGCAGCGCCCGGCTCAGCGCGGTTGAAATGCGATGATCGCCATTCCGACAAGCGAGAATGCCACGCCGGCCCAGTCCCAAATCGTCGGCCGCATTCCCTCGACAAGCCAGAGCCAGATCAGCGCGACGGCGATGTAAACCCCGCCATAGGCTGCATAGACGCGGCCCGCTGCACTTGGATGCAGAGTCAGAAGCCATGCAAAGATGGCGAGCGATAGCGCGGCCGGTATCACCAGCGCGACGCTCTTGCCCTCCTTAAGCCACAAGTATGGGAGATAGCAGCCAAGGATTTCAGCGATCGCCGTAGCGACGTACAAACAAAAGGTTCTCATTACCTGGTGACAAGGCGGACGCATGGGGATGCTACCCCAGAATGCCCGGGGTCGTGCGTCGCGATAGCTGATTGGAAGCGGTACTTGCCTTAGCCACGCGGGCAAGGGCGCACCTACCCGGCAGGCTACGTTCCTCTGACCTCAAAGCCGCGCTGGCAATGTTCTATGCACAAAACCAAATCCCCTTCGATACAAACGTATACCCCCCTACCCTATCAGTGGTAACATAGCCCCCTACCGTATTCAGGGGGCTAGCCGTGAGCCATACGATTCGCGAAAAACAGAAGCTACTTAACCGGGTTCGCCGCATTAAGGGCCAGATTGAAGCCATAGAGCGCGCACTTGAAGAAGAGCGGGGCTGTATGGATGTGCTCCAGCTGATCACCAGCAGCCGTGGGGCGATGAACGGGTTGCTTGCCGTGGTTCTTGAGGACCACATTCGAACGCATCTCGTCGACGCAGAGCCGGACGACGAGCACGGCAGCGGCACCGAGCAACTGATTGAGGTAGTCCACAGCTACTTCAAGTAAGAGGGAACCATGAGCAACTTCGAAGATTCCGCTTTCGGAGCGGGACACGACCACATCTTTCTGGGTGCAGCCCATGAAGACAACGAGCGCAGGACCTGGATGGTGATCGTGCTGTGCAGCGCGATGATGGTGGCGGAAATTGTCGGCGGCAGCTTTTTTGGCTCGCTGGCGCTCGTCGCCGATGGTCTGCACATGTCGACACACGCGGGCGCGATGCTGATCGCGGCCTTGGCGTACACCTACGCGCGCAGGCACGCGGCCGATAACCGCTTCGTATTCGGCACCGGCAAGCTGGGCGACCTCGCGGGCTTTACCAGCGCCATCGTGCTCGCGATGATCGCGCTACTGATTGGATACGAAGCCGTATCGCGCTTTCTCTCGCCCGTGCCCATCCACTTCGGTCAGGCGATCCCTATCGCCGTGCTTGGCCTGATGGTCAATCTCGCGAGCGTCTGGCTGCTGAGCGGCAACCACCACGGCCACAGTCATGGTCATGGGCATAGCCACGGTCATGGTCATGGTCACGGCCATGAAGACGAGCACGGTCACGATGACGAGGTGCACCGCATCTTCGGCAGCGCTGGCGTATTTGCCCTGTCGGTCTTCGAAGACGGTGTACCGCCCGTCTTCCGCATTACGCCCGAAACGGCTTCCTCGACACTGAACGCCAATGCGGTTTCAGTGACGACAATTCGTCCCGACGGCACGCAACAGACCTTCGCGTTTGCCGATCGCGGCGGCTATCTGGAGTCGAAGGACGACATTCCCGAGCCGCACGCATTCAGGGCCATTGTCCGCCTGCCCGATGGTGAACATCAGATCGAGTTCGAGGAACACGAGCACAATCACGACGATGCACAAGCCGCCGCCAACCGTGACCACAACATCCGTTCCGCCTACATTCACGTCATTGCCGACGCGGCGGTTTCTGTGCTGGCGATCATCGGTCTACTGCTCGCGCGTGCGTTTGGCTGGGTCTGGATGGACCCGTTGGCGGGCGTAATCGGCGCATTGGTGATTGCAAACTGGTCGTGGGGCTTGATGCGCGATACGGGCGGCATTCTGCTCGACATGAATCCGGACAAGCGCATGGCCGAGAACGTCCGTCATGTCATTGAAGACAACGGCGACACAGTGCTCGACCTCCATGTGTGGCGCGTCGGTCCGGGGCACATGAGCGCGATCGTATCGGTGGCTACCGGTGAAGCGCAGCGCAACCCGGGGTTCTACCGCGCGGCACTCAAGCGTTTCAAGGGATTGTCGCATGTGACAGTCGAAGTGAATCCGACGGCCGCCGCCTGACTGATGGCAGTCAAATCACCCTGCGTCGATGTATGTGCGTTCGATGGCAAGACCGGGCTTTGCATCGGCTGCTTTCGGACGCGAGACGAAATCCAGGGCTGGAAGAAGATGACGGACCACCGTCGTCATCAGATCCTTAACGAGAAGACCCGGCGACAGGCAAAGCTAGCAAGAGAGACGCAGATCGCCAAGGTGGAAAGCTGAGGGAGCAGACGTGTTGTTCAACTGCGCTCTGGATGTCCGGCGCACACCATATGCAGCCATTTGAGCGGGGAGCTTGTCAACGGCAGCAACGGGTCGTTTATGCCCATTGCATGAATGGACGTGGCGGCGACGATCACTGTGTTCGGTCATCGGGCGCTAGCCGGCCAATTTCGGCCGTTCGCTAGCATGCATCGACGGACAGTCGAACGTCGGGGGGGGCTGCGTACACCGGACGTTCGCTCGCCAGCTTCGTCCTCGGGGCCATCGGCCTTCTTGGTCATGCACTGGTATAGCGCCCAGTTGAAGACGCTTCAGCTCGCCGCTTGCCTTTCCGCCGCCGATAGTCCTAGGTCATAGCGTTACCGTGAAAGCTGGGTAGTACGGGCATGTGCATGCCCCCTCGCGTGGCCCGCGAGTAAAAATATCGCCATGCCCGACCCGGTCGGCGAAGCCGCTCGCCGGGAATTCAGGGCGGTATTTGGCCTTCCTGAACAGCGATTCCACAAAGGCGTTGTCATCCGAGACGCGCGGGCGAGAGTACGACGGCTTCGCTCCCAGCCAATTGGGCATCGCCAGTACCGTGGCGGCCTTGAGTGCACTACCGTTATCGTCGTGCAGGACCGGCTTGCTCGAGCATGCGACTGCGCAATCTAAGAAGCCCTGCAACGAGTGGATTCCCGAACACGCCGTCGGCCGGGGCCATGGCCAGACATGCGGCTCAATACACTGACGCCATGCCCGGTGGCCGGTGCTTGAAACGCCGGTGTACCCAGTAATACTGCTCGGGAAATTTCACCACCTGTTCTTCGAGAAACGCATTCATGCGCCGCGCGTCGACCACATCGCATCCAGACGGGAAGTCCGCGAGCGGTTCGAAGATCGTCAATTTGTACCCTTGATACTCAGGGAGCACCTCGGTGACAAAAGGCACAACCCGCGCCCGACCGAGTCTCGCGAGTCGCGAAACGGCCGTGAGTGTGCAGGCGGGAACGCCAAAGAAGGGTACAAAAACTGAGTTGTCGATACCCTGGTCCATATCCGCTGCCAGCATGACGGGCTTGCCGGTCCGAAGCAAACCTACAATTTTTCTCGCGCTGGTCGCGCGCTCGATCATCTCCGCGCCGAATCTGCCCCGCTGCTGCCTGGCGAGGTCGCATAAGGCAGTGCTTGACATGCGTGTATAGAGTGAGGCCACGGGATGATGCGTCGAGTAGAGCATGCAGCCGACCTCAATGCCCACAAAGTGAAATCCCATGAAAATGGTAGGCGGGGCCGCCGCATCGTTGAGATCGATTCTGCTTTCGATCTGAACGATGTCGCGGATCGCCTGAGCACTGCCAAACCACTGGATACCTCGCTCGAGATAGCTGCGAACAACATGGCGAAAATGCGCTCGTGCGAGTCTCCGAAGTTCGCCGCTGCTCTTCTGCGGGAAGCAAAGACGCAAGTTCACCAGGACGATGTGCTTGCGGCGGCTCGGCAGCGCATACAACGCGGTACCTGCGGCCACTCCGAGCCGCGCGACGAATTTATAGGGAAGTATGGAGAGTGTGCGCAACAACGTCGCGATGAGCGTACGATTGAGGTGTTTCAAAGCTCGTCCCCTACGGTTACAGCTGCCTCGAAGGCATAGTTATACGCGACGCAGACGAGTCTCCTGCGCGTCGCTGTCTCATTCGTGTGCTCTCGTTCCAGTACGACCTCCACAAATGGATTGAATGTTTATCGGAGCGCAAATACGGCTGAAGGGACGTGACTGGTCCGGGCAATGTCGTCGAACGCACTGCCGTGAAAACCGGCTAGTCCCGGCTGCCCCTCGTACGCCGCGGACCGGCTCGCTCGACCAACCAGAACGACCGACATGCAGCTGCACAAGTCTGTCCAGCCTGCAGTGCTTCGAATCGGATACCGTAGGTGACGCGCCGCCTTAAATGACGGCGTCCCGGTTGGCCGAAACACGATCAAGGCACGTCGAGCAACGATCTTTACCCACACGGCCGAGGCCACGATCAGGGAGAAAACGTAGCGCCTGAATGACTCGGGTAGTTGAAATTCCAGCGATTCATCCGAAATCGCTGCCGAGACGAAGAGGATCAATTGGATGCAAATCGCCGACAGCGAAGCCACGAAAAGGTGGGTGCTGATAATACGAGTCAATCTGGCACTCCTGTCGTAACGCACGGACACTTTTCCTGACGCTTGCTCGCCGGCCAGAGGGCACGGCTCAAATCCCGGCTGGAATTCGCAGCTCGAAATTGACGTTGGTGCGAAACAAATTTGCCTTGCTCCAACACATGCGGACCGACGATAACACCGGAAGCTTAAGGTACGCTGAGCCAGTTCCAACGATCGCGCTATTGCTTTCTTACAGTTTCACCCATCCATTCTGGCGTCCGTACACGCGCTTTCCGCGGACTGACCTGCCCCGGTTGTAGTCCGGACCGCAGCTTGAGTCCGAGGTTAAAAACTGCCGGGCAGCGTCATACGCCCGTGCGAACTGCTCGGGCGTATGACAGCCGAGCGAACTGTGGGGCCGCTCGGTGTTATGCCCGACCCGCCGCGATTCAATCAAGCTTCTGGTATTTTGGATGGAGACAAACCAGTGCTCGTTCAGGCAACCATCCTGGAAGCGCCCGTTGAAACGCTCGAAGTAGGCGTGCTCCACTGGCTTGTCGGGCCGGATGAACGACAGCGTTATACCGGCCGCAAGCCCATGCATCCAGGACCTTCCCGGTGAACTCTGGACCGTAGTCCCAGCACAAACCGCTCGCTTCGTCCGAACCGCTTATCGCCCAGACACGCCGCCAAATGGCGAGCCGAGGTCACTGTCGCATCTAAAAATCCGCTCCGGCGCATCTGCTATGACGCAAGCGGCTTCGTCGCGCTCAGGAATGCGGTGCGTATGGAAAAGGATTGCTGGCCTGATGTGAGGAGAGGACGTAATGCTTGCTCAATGCGTTTCCCCTCGTCTTTCGTGAACGTATTGCGAAGCAATTCACCGAGGGGGGGCGCCCAAGGAAATGGCGGATTTTTCAATAGAACATCCCATGACGTGGTTGGCGAAGGACCGACGTCGATATGAAACTCCATGTGAATGTCTGTAAACCCGGCATCCATGGCATACCGAACCAGATCCCGTTCGCTATAGTTGGTGATTGGATTCGCTGCGATATCCTCCTCGGTACCGGGAAGGTGCGTGATTTTCCAGCGATAAAGCAAACGGGAAATATGATCGTCAGTTCCGGCCGGAAGCGCGTCGACACTCTTTTTTAAGGCGACCACATCAAGCGCGTCGTCACGGCAGATGGGCTCGGCGATGGAAATCCGACCGCCAGGCTTCACGACGCGGTAGAACTCGCGCAGCACGGCGCGTTTGTCGGGTAGATAGGCCAGCACCGCGCGAGTGGTAACGGCATCCACGCTGGCGTCCCCAATGCCCTCAAGCGCCTCCGCAGAACATTGGGTAAAAGTGCACTGCCCTCGAATTCCGCATTGGGTCGCGGTCGCTTCGGCGTGCTGCAGCAACGCCGCAGAAATGTCAACCAGGACAGTATGCAGAGAAGGGCCGATGCGGTCTATCGCGCGAAACGCAACAAGTCCATCGCCAGCGCCAACGTCGACAAGGGTCATGCCCGCCTCAAGCCGCGCACCGTCGAGAACACGATCGGCATATCGACTGATATCGGCACGGAAAGCCCGCTCATGTGCCGGATCACCGGCAAACCGCTCGCGCAGAAGCCAATTGGCCCAAAGGTCGGATTGTACGCATTCTCGGTTGGTGTTCATCTATTACAGGTCTCCTGGCATGCCTGCAAATTCTCTGGATAGGCCGATCGAAATCGCGAACAAAACGAAGTGTCGATCGGAGCGTTGTTTGGCAAGCCGGAATTCTATCGGCCGGAACTGATGAAAACCTTAAGGGACCGCGTAGTGGTGACACTCTGATCGGTTGTGTCGCGATAGTAGACGTGAGCTCAATGGAGCTATCAGCTCAGGATTCCTCAGATAACCAGCGAGTGGAATTGCTCTGCATCGCTGCGGTTATTGTCACCCGTCATCTGCCCTTTCCGGATCATATGCATGATCTCGATACCGGAAAGAATGACGCGGGCGCACTGGAAGCTTTTGAAGCCCATCATCGGCCTGACCATCCTCTTGATCGCGCGATGGTCCGGCTCCACAATGTTGTTCTGCTACTTGATCTGCCTGATCCGGATGGGCGTTTCCCGTTCGCCGTTCAGGACATCGAGCGCAGCCCGGTTCGCGCCGCTCTTCTCAATCGTGACCGTCTCAGGTTCGCCGTTGTGCTCGATCGCCTTCTCGAAGCAACTCCCGGCAGCGACCTTGTCACGCCGGGCGCGCAGCAGGAAGTCGACCGTGTTGGCGGCCTTGTCCACTGCGCGATACAGGTACTTCGACTGACCACTCACCCTAATGCAGGTTTCGACCATGCGTCAGCTTCTGCCCACGGGCCGCTTGTGCCGGCGAAACGCCTTTTCGAACAGCGGCACGAACTTGAGGAACCAGCGGTGCACCGTCGAATGATCCACGTCGACGCCGTGTCAGGCCATCATTTCTTCGAGGTTGCGCAGGCTTAACGAGTAGGCGACATACCACCGCACGCATACCAAAATGACGTCAAGCGGATAATGAAGGTGCTTGAGTACCTTGCCGATGCCGGGCGGCAGTGTCTTCTTCGTTTTCGTCATCGTGGTCTTCACGCAGGTGGGGAGGAAAAATTCCATCGCAGTGCCTTACTGCGACACTGCCGCGCAGCGTCACGCCGGCGACGACCGTACGCTTCTCGCCGCGCATCACGCGTTGTACGCAAAGGCGCGCGAATGCAATCCGGCCCGCTGTTCGCGCCACACTGTTCCGTCGCGATCTAAACGGTATTCTGTAGTGCGAGATATTTGGCGTTGAGACAGTGGCGGATGTCTCGCGCTCAGCGAGAATGAATGAACCGCAGTCGAACGCGAGACGTAGATCGACACCCGGCGCAATGTTGTCGCGCGCTGCAAGAGCAACGGCCCCGGGATGCTCGCCCGGGGCCGTCGCTCAGAACGGATCGTCGATGTGATGCCGCACCGGGGCGGACCATGGTTGCCTGCTGCGCTGGATCTGCTCTGCGTATGCGCTGCTGAACCACAGCAGCCAGTCGCACAACAGTTGCTGGATCTGGGCCGCCGCCTCGTCGGTGAGCGCGGGTAGCGGCGGCGGTCGTGGCCCGATACGCGTGGACGGTGTGCGTGACTGACCTGGCTGCTGAGGGCGGCGGCTCATCGCATTTCCCCAATCGCCTGCTGCAACAGCTCGTCGGGCAGATGGTTCAGCCCTTTGGGCACAGCCAGCTGCATGGCGGTGCGCAGGATACGCCCGGCATTGCGCGGCAATCCGCGCGAAGCCTGGCGCAGCAGTTCGAGCCCGGTTTCGGAGATCAGCGTGTGGTTGCAGCCGGCGGCCTTGAGCGCGTGGGCGATGAGCTGTGCGAAGCGGGCGTGCTCGGTGACGGGCTGCAGTTGCACGCGGGTCTGGATGCGGCTGTAGAGCGCGGCGTAAGCGTTGCGCTCGAGCATCGGGGCCAGCTCCGGATGGCCGGCAAGCCACACGGTGATGAGACTGCGGGCGTCGAAGGCGAAGTTCAGGAACGAGGGGAAGTCGCGGAAGAACTCCGGCGGCAGGTTCTGCGCCTCATCGATGATCCACACCGGCAGGACCTGCTTGCCGTTGGCCAGCTCGGTGATGCGCTGCTTGATGTCGCGCCACAGGTCCGCGCGCCGGTAGCTGGGTTCGAGCCCGAGTTCGCGGGCCAGCGAGCGGTACAGGTCGATGCGCCCGAACTCGGTCTCGGACAGATAGATGGTCTGGTAGCGGTGCGGATTGAGGTTGCGCGTGAGGTGGCGCAGCAT
>NZ_JBANLK010000015.1:81062-126234 GCF_054968425.1 Paraburkholderia sp. AV2 | reverse complement strand
TCGCGATGGCGCGTACGGTGGGCTGGATTGCGCAGTGGAACGAAATGATTGCCGACCCCGAGCAGAAGATCGGCCGTCCGCGTCAGCTCTTCATCGGCGACGCGTCGCGCGAAGCCAGGCCGATCGCGCAGCGCTAAGTCCCGCAGGCTGCCGGTTGCCGGTATAAGAGGCAGAGGCGCCCGCACGCATCCGCGTGCCGGCGCCTTTTTTGCGCATGTTTCTTGCGGTTCGGGCATGCGTTTCGTCGGCCGCGGCAGAAGCCTCTACAATCGAGCGGAAGCGAACCGCACAGGAGCCAGACGATGCAGGATCCAGAAGCACTCGGCGGCGTCACCCATTCGGGCGGCGTGGATCATCCCGAACACGATACGGACGGCGCGTTCATCGCGCCCGAAACCCCCGAGGTCGCCAGCGCGACCCAGCATGTGCTGAAGTCGGGCGACACCTTCATCGTCAACGATCCGCTCGGCGACCTCACCGGCATCGACGACGGTCTCTTCGTCAACGACACGCGCGTGCTCTCGTCGCTGCGCCTCACCTTCGGCGGGCGCGTGCCGTCGCTGCTCTCGGGCAGCGTGAGCAGCGACAACACCGCTTTCACCGCGCACCTCACCAACCGTCCGCTGCCGCCGCTCGGCGGCTCGACCACGCCCGAAGGCGTGATCCACGTGCAGCGCTCGCGCGTGCTCTCGGGCACGATGATGACCGAGGCCATCGAGCTCACGAACTACGGTACCGAAGATGCTGTCGTGCCGCTTTCGATCTCGTTTGCGAGCGACTTCCGCGACATGTTCGAAGTGCGCGGCCTCAAGCGCGAAGTGCGGGGCACGCTCGCCCCCGCGCGCGTGGAGGACGGCGAGGTGCGGCTCGAGTACATCGGCCGCGACAAGGTCGCGCGGCGCGTGCGCATCGAGTTCTCGCCCACGCCGGACAAGCTCTTCGCGGATCGCGCGGACTTTTCGGTGGCGCTTCCCGCCCAGGCTTGCGACTCGGTCTACCTGACCGTGGCGATCGCGGTCGAGCCGCTGGAGGGCGCCGCGCCCGACGCGCCGAGCGCGAGCATCATCCAGCCCGAGCATTGCCTTGCCGACGCGAAAGGGCAGCGCGTGGGCCGCGCGGCTGTGCGCGCGGCGCTCGTCGACTCGCACATCGTGATGCGCGAGCGCCGCCGCGCGACGGCGCGCGTGCGTTCGAGCAATCCGCTTTTCAACGCGTGGATCAACCGCTCGATCGCCGACCTCGGCCTGCTGACCACGGATCTGCCGACCGGCCCGTATCCCTATGCGGGCATTCCATGGTTCTCCACGCCGTTCGGGCGCGACGCGGTCATCACCTCGCTGCAGACGCTGTGGCTCACCCCCGCGCTCGCGCGCGGCGTGCTGCGTTTTCTCGCGGCGCACCAGGCGCGCGAGAACTCGGCGTTCCGCGACGCGGCGCCGGGCAAGATCATGCACGAGATGCGCAAGAGCGAGATGGCCGCAACGGGCGAGGTGCCGTTCGCGCTCTATTACGGCGGCGTGGACACCACGCCGCTCTTCGTCGTGCTGGCGGGCGCCTATGTGGAGCGCACCGGCGACACGGCGCTGATCGACGAACTCTGGCCCGAGCTCGAAAGCGCGGCGGCGTGGGTGTCGGGCGTATGCGACCGCAACGCGCTCGGGCTGCTCGATTACCGGCGCGAATCGGAAGGCGGCCTTGCGAACCAGGGCTGGAAGGATAGCCACGACTCGGTGTTCCACGCCGACGGACGCTTCCCCGACGGTCCCATCGCGCTCGTGGAGGTGCAAGCCTACGCGAGCGCCGCGTTCGACACGATGGCGCGTTTCGCGACTCACCGAGGGTTGACCGAGGAAGCCATCCGCTACGCAGCGCGCGCCTCGAAAATCCGGCAGTGCGTGGAGGAAAAATACTGGATGCCGGAGTCGGACTTCTACGGCATCGCCCTCGACGGCCACGGCGAACTGTGCCGCGTGCTCGCTTCGAACGCGGGGCATCTGCTTGCCTTCGGCCTGCCCGAATACGAGCGCGGCCGCAGCGTGGCGCGCACGCTCGAATCGGCGCTGTTCCATACGGGCTGGGGCGTGCGCACGCTCGCCGCCGGGCAGGCGCGCTTCAACCCGATGGCTTATCACAACGGTTCGGTCTGGCCGCACGACAACGCGCTCTGCGCGCGCGGGCTCGCGCGCTATGGCCACAAGGAGGCCGCGGTGCGTCTGCTGCAGGCGCTCTTCGAAGCGGCGGTCACCTTCGACATGCGCCTGCCCGAGCTCTTCTGCGGTTTCCCGCGCCGCCGCGGCGAGCCGCCGACGGCTTATCCGGTCGCTTGTCTGCCGCAGGCCTGGGCGGCCGGTTCGCCGTTCATGATGCTCGAAGCGTGCCTCGGCATTTCGATCGACGCGGCGCGCCACGAAGTGCGCGTCGAGGAACCGATGCTGCCCGAAGGCATCGACTGGCTCGAGATCGGCGATCTGCGCGTGGGCAAGTCGACGGTCACGCTCACGTTCCGGCGCGTGGACGGCAAGGTGGTCGCGGCAGCGGACCGCAGCGACGTGAAGGTCGTGGCATTGCTGTGAGCGGCTCGCCGGGGCGGGGGGCGAGTACCGGTTTCAGGTACTCGCACGCAGGGCGAGCTTTGCCGTAACTTGCCCGGTCTCGACGCCCTTCGTATTGGTGATCCGCGGCGTGCGAAAACGCGCGAGCGCCGCGTGCTGGGCCGCAGTGCCGATGCCTAGTTGCGCCAGCACTTCCATGACGACCGCATAGAGTGCGGTCGGGTTGCCGTCCTCCATCTTGACCGCGAACCCCAGCGCGCGCTGCCCGGCGTGCGGGGCGGTTTGCGGGCAAGCGCGCACGCCGATCGCATAGCTGCCTTCCGCGCCTAGCTTGCCGACCAGCGCACCTTCGAAGGTTTCCATCAGCGCCGTGCAGAAGCGGCCTTCGCCCGCGACCATTTCTGGGTGCGAGGTCATCGCGCGGTAGATGCGTGCGAGGGCGGCGGAGCGCGAAGCGGCTTCGGCTTCGGTGCTATGGTCCGCGGCATCGGCGAGCTTCGCGTAGAGGCGCGCCAGCCGGTCGAGCGGGAAGGCGGGTGTAGGCAGGTTGCAGCCGTCGATGGCCCATTGCACGCCGTCGTCGGGCAGGCCGCAGGCCTGTGCAACGGTCTGGCGCACGCGCGCCTGCAGCGGATGTTCCGGAAGGTGATAGTCCTCGATCGGAGCCTCGATGGCGCTTGCGCCCGCGAGCATGCCCACGTGCTTGCCGGAGCAGTTGCTGCACGCCGGTCCCGGCGTGAAGTCGCGCTTGATCCAGTTGCGGTAGACGGCGTCCGACAACGGCGTGTGCGGGCCGCAGCGCATGTCCGACTCCTGCGCCGCCACCTTCGCGAGCATCTGGCGCGTGCGCTCGACGTGCCGGTCTTCGCTGCTGTTCGAGCCGCACATGAGCGCGAGGTCGGCGTCGTCGAAGCCGAAGCGCTCGAGCGCACCCGTCTCGACGACGGCCAGCGCCTGCGCAGGCTTGGCCGCCGAGCGCACGAGCGTTACGCGGTACGGATCGCCGGAGGCATAGAGCAGCCGGCCGTCCGCATCGACCACGGCGACGTGGGCCCGGTGGGTGTTTTCGACGATGCCGCCACGATAGACGGTGACGGCGGGTTCGAGAGCAGGCGTGGCCATATGGAGTTTCCCGATAAGAGGTATGTGAAATCGGACCGATGGTACATGAGCCGCTTACTGGTCGTAGCGGTCATCGCGGCCATGGCGGGCATAGCGGCGGGCGATATGTTCCGGAATGTTTTCCGGGGTGACGACGACCACCGACGACGACGGCGACACGGCGGCGGCAGGCAGCAGCTTGTGGAAGCCCATGACGTGCTGGCAGGCCGAGCGCATGTCCTGCCGAAGGTCGTGATGGAGGATTGCCTGGATCCGGCCTTCGCGCAGCAGGCGCACGTTGTCGCGGTCGAGGTCGTGACCGACGAAGACCACCGGCGCGCGCTGCAGCGCTGCCAGCGCGCGCAGGATCGCGACGTTGCCGCCTCCCATCGAATAGACCGCGGTGATATCGGCATGGCGGGCCAGCGCGGCGCGCACGCGCGCCTCGGTCGCTTCGTCGAGACCATGTCCGCCGCTTGCGTCGACGAGCGCGAGGTGCGCGTAGCGCGTGCGTAGTGCCCGCCGGAAACTGATTTCCCGTTCCTCCTCGCCGCGGAAGCGCTCGTCGCTCAGGGTGATGAGAACACTGCCGGGCCGCGTGCCGGCCCACTGTCCCACGAGATAGGCCGCCGTCGCGCCGGCGACGCGATTGTCGAGACCCGCATAGGCGATGCGGCCCGAATGCGGAATGTCCGTGAAGATCGTCACCACCGGAATACCGCGCTGCTGCAATTCGCCGATTGCCTCGGCGATTTCGGGAACATCGCGCGCCTTCAGAAACACCCCGTGGCTGCCGCGACGGCCGATCACCCGGAGTGCCGCGACGACGTCCTCCGTGCTCATGGTCTCGTGCATCAGGAAGCGCGGCCGGAAGATGGCAGGATGCAGGCCCGGCAATTCGGCTTCCAGGGCATCCCGGATTTCGTCGGCGAATCTCGAGGGCGCCTCGACCACCACGTCGACCACGAGCTTGCGGCTAGCCGTAGCCAGTTGTAATTCCTGCTTTTCGAGTTCCCGGATGGCTTGCTCGACGCGCTTGCGGGTGTGCTCGCGCACGTGCACCCGGCCATTGAGCACACGGTCGACCGTCGCGAGGCCCACACCTGCCTGCAGCGCTATCTCCTTGACCAGAAACCGGTGAGCCACGTTCGAAGCCTCCGTCTTGATGTGTTTTTGATCGATTCATGATAGCTCACGCTTCGCTCTCGCCGTTATGCTTGTTTGACACAAAACCGGATGGGAAGGAGACGCGATGAACCAGCGTGAAATGCGCGCAGAAGCGCACCTGAAAGCGCACCCGGAAGCGCGCAGCGAGGGTTGGTACACGGAGCATGGCTGCTCGCTCGACGAATTCGCGGCGCTGCTCGAACGGCGAGATCCCACGCCGTTGCGATTTGCCAGCGCCGTCGGGCAGCAGATTCCGCTGTACGACTGCCGCGCCCTGCGCCACGTGGTGGCGGATGAACGGCAGCGTGCCGGCCTGCAGGCGGAATGGGCGCGCATTCTGCACGACGGGGCCGGCGTGCTGGTGCTCCAGCGAGCTTATGACGACGTGGGTCCGGTCGACGAAGCGACTGCCGTGTTCGAATCGATCATCCGCACCGAGCGCGCCAACGGGAACGGTGCGGGCGATCATTTCGCGAAGGCCGGCGCGAATGACCGCATCTGGAACGCTCAGGAGAAGCTCTGTCTGCAGGCGCCCGCCGTGTTTGCCCGCTACTTCGCCAATCCGATGCTCGCGGCGGTTGCCGGGGCCTGGCTCGGGCCGGCGTATCAGATGACCTCGCAGGTCAACGTCGTTCGTCCTGGGGGCGAGGCCCAGCTCGCGCACCGCGACTACCACCTCGGCTTCCTGACGGCCGGGGAGGCCGAGCGCTTCCCGGCTCACGTGCACCGGGTCTCCGCGTTCCTCACGCTTCAGGGCGCGGTTGCTCACAGCGACATGCCGGTCGAGAGCGGGCCGACCAAGCTTCTGCCGTATTCGCAGCGCTATGCCGAGGGTTATCTGGCGTGGCGACGCCCGGATTTTCGCGAGTATTTCGAAGCGCATTTCGTGCAGTTGCCGCTCGAAAAGGGCGACGCGCTGTTTTTCAATCCGGCGCTGTTTCACGCCGCCGGCGCGAACCGGACGGCTGACGTCCAGCGCATGGCCAATCTGTTGCAGATTTCGTCGGCATTCGGCCGCGCGATGGAAAGCGTCGATCGCCGGCGGATGTGCGAAGCGCTATTTCCCGTTCTGCGCGACGACCGCGCCGCCGGGCGGATGACCGATGGGGAAATCGAGGCGGTGATTGCATCTTGCGCCGAAGGCTATCCGTTTCCGGCCAATCTGGATCGCGACCCGCCCGTCGGCGGCCTCGCGCCGAGGAGCCAGCAGGCGATACTGCGCCAGGCGCTGGATGAAAAATGGCCGGATACGGCGCTTGCCGAGGCATTGCGGGAATACGACCGGCGACGCCGAACCGACTGACGGGGCTGCAACATCCCGCAACACCGGTGGTAACATTTGTTGTCGCCCACCCAACCGTTGCCCGCATGCCCGACAGTTTCGATCAGCTTGCCGCGCTGATCCGCGCGCGCTTCGCCGAACTGAGCCCGCAGTTCCAGACGGGGGCCGCGTTCCTGCTCGATCACCCCGACGAAGTGGCCGTCTCGTCGATGCGCAAGATCGCCGAGCGCGCCAACGTGCAGCCCGCTTCGCTCGTGCGCCTCTCGCAGCAGTTGGGCTTTCCCGGCTGGAACGAGTTGCGCAACCTGTTCGTCGCACGTGTGCGCACGCGGCCCGAGCCGCTCACGAGCCGCGCCCGCTCGCTCGTTGCCGGCAATGCGAAAGATGCGCTCGCGCGCGACCTGCTCGCGGCACAGCAGCACAATCTCGACGCCAGCGCCGCGCAGAACGCCCGCGCGATCGTCGAGGCTGCACGCGTGCTGCGCAAGGTCAAGCACGTTCATGTGGCGGGCTTCCGCTCGTGCTACGCGGTCGCATTCGGGCTCGTGTACGAATATCGGCTGTTTCGCCCATCCGTTTCGCTGCTGGGCGGGGAGGCGGGCACGCTCGAAATGCAACTGCTGGGCATCGAGCGCGACAGCGCGACGATCGTCGTCAGCTTCGCGCCGTACTCGGTGGAGGCTGTGCGGGTGGCCGAAGCGGCCCTGGAAAAGGGGAGCCGGCTGATCGCGATTACCGATAGTGCGGTTTCGCCCGTTGCGCTCAATGCCGAAACGGTCCTTATCTTCACGCACGAGAGCCCGTCGTTCTTCCCGTCGCTCGTGGCTGCGACGGCGTTGACCGAATCGCTCGTCGCGCATCTGCTCGCACTCGAAGGCGCGGAAGCCGTCGCGCGGCTCGAACAGGCCGAGCGCTCGCTCAATGCCCGGGGCGCTTACGTGCCTTGAAGTGCCTTGAAGCGTGCTGAACGCGCGCTTTTTCCCGCTTTCCGATCGGCAGTCCTTGTTCATTGCCACGGCGGCTTTCAGCGATGAGGCCGCCGGGACTTTTACGCTACCTAGTAAGTCATTTGTTGTTAAATATTAATTATTGACAACATATGTTGATGAGGCGTATAAATCGGCCCTAGGCAATGGCGGGCACTCTTCGGACGTTTTTTCCGACAGGAAAGGCGCCAGAACACGGGCCCGATGGAACCAGGAACATCGATGCAGGAACTGAAGTGTTACCCCTTGGGCGGCACGTCCGAGGCGATAGGGCGGCAGCTTGGCCGTCTCGCCGCCCCCATCTTCGACGCCTACATGGCGCAGAGCGCGGCGTGGCAGGCGGTAAGCCGCTGGCGCGGCAGCGTGTTCGCGCAGCAGTTGCGCGATAGCGCACAACACTATTTTCCGGCCTACGTAGCCGAACTCGATGCCATGGCCGAGGCACTCGGCTGGCCCGCGGAAGATGTGTTCCTCTGGAACTGCCGCGGCGAACTGATCCATCGGGTGCCCGACGGATGCACGACCGTCGCGGCCCCCACGCCGGCGGGAGCGCTGATCGCGCACAACGAAGATGGCGACCCTTATCTGCGCGGCCGCTGCTTCCTCGTCGACGTGCAGCCCGAGGGCAAGCCCGGCTTCGTCAGCTTCTGTTATCCGGGCTCGCTGCCCGGCCACACCTTCGCGGCTACCCGAGCCGGTCTTGCCCAGACAATCAACAATGTGCGCATTCGCGCGCCGCGCGCCGGCGTGCCGCGCATGATACTCGCGCGCGCCGTGCTCGACGCGGCGACGCTCGACGAGGCGCTTGCGCTGCTACGCGACACCCCCCGCGCGAGCGGTTTTCATCACACGATTGGCGGCGCGCAGGCGGATGGCGTGCGCGTCCACAGCGTCGAGGCGACCGCGCAACGCTGCTCGATCGCAGCGCTGGACGAGCCGTCCGGCCATGCTAACCACCTGATTCATGC
The DNA here is from genome assembly GCF_054968425.1 of Paraburkholderia sp. AV2. NCBI lineage: Bacteria > Pseudomonadati > Pseudomonadota > Betaproteobacteria > Burkholderiales > Burkholderiaceae > Paraburkholderia > Paraburkholderia sp. AV2. Next base: position 118,178 of record NZ_JBANLK010000015.1, on the reverse strand, counting down.
GGGCTGCGAGAGCGAAGCGCAGATCGTGACCGACTCGTCGCGCGATCGTCAGATTCGCCTTGCCGAATTGCTGCCGGCGCTGGACACGCAGCCGGACGGCGACGCACTCGTCGGCGTACTGCAAGACCGGGCCGGAGACGGTCTGCCGATTTTCCGCGACGATCCGCACGATCCCGACGACGAGAACACGCTCGCGACAGCCTGCTTCACGATTGGCGCCGAGGGTGTCGGCTTCGGCGTCTGGCAGGACGGCCGGCGCGTGTTCGATCGCTTCATCGCTGCTGAGGCCCGCCGCTGACAGCGCCGTTCCGACGAATTTCATTTCACCGCATCGAGAGAACCCCATGACCCATGTCTTTCATCGGATGCCCAAGCAGACGCTGCCCGTAGCGGTTGCGGGCGACGGCATCGAAATCATCGATTCCACCGGCAAGCGCTACATCGACGCGAGTGGCGGCGCGGCAGTCTCGTGCCTCGGCCACAGCAACGCGCGCGTGATCGGTGCGATCAAACGCCAGGCGGAGCAACTGCCTTACGCGCACACGTCGTTCTTCACGACCGAAGCGTCCGAGCAACTGGCCGATCACCTCATCGCCGCCGCGCCGGCAGGGCTCGATCACGTCTATTTCGTGTCGGGCGGTTCGGAGGCCATCGAAGCCGCGCTCAAGCTCGCGCGCCAGTACTTCGTCGAGAAAGGCGAACTGGCGCGCCGCCATTTCATCGCGCGCCGCCAGAGCTACCACGGCAACACGCTCGGCGCGCTGGCGATCGGCGGCAATGCCTGGCGCCGCGAGCCGTTCCTGCCGATCCTGATCGAGTCGCATCACGTGAGCCCGTGCTACGCGTATCGCGAGCGCCGCGAAGGCGAATCCGACGAGGTCTACGCCCAGCGCCTTGCCGACGAGCTCGAACAGAAAATCCTCGAACTCGGGCCTGAGACGGTTGCCGCGTTCGTGGCGGAAACGGTTGTGGGCGCAACGGCCGGCGCGGTGCCGCCGGTGCGGGAATACTTCCGCAAGATCCGCGCGGTGTGCGACCGCTACGGCGTGCTGTTGATCCTCGACGAGATCATGTCGGGCATGGGTCGTACCGGCTACCTGTTCGCCTGCGAAGAAGACGGGGTGAGCCCGGACCTGCTGACCATCGCCAAGGGCCTTGGCGCCGGCTATCAGCCTATCGGCGCGACGCTCGTCAGCCAGCGCATTTACGACACGATTGTCGGCGGCAGCGGCTACTTCCAGCATGGCCATACCTATATCGGTCACGCCACCGCCTGCGCGGCGGCGCTCGAGGTGCAACACGTGATCGCCGACGAGAAGCTGCTCGACAATGTGCTCGCACGCGGCGAGCAACTGCGCGCGAATCTGCGCGAACGCTACGCGGCGCATCCGTATATGGGCGACGTGCGCGGACGCGGGCTTTTTGTAGGCGTCGAACTGGTGAAAGATCGCGAGACGAAAGCGACCTTCGACCCTGCGCTGAAGCTGCACGCGGCGATCAAGCGCGAAGCGTTCGCGCGAGGCCTGATGGTGTATCCGATGGGCGGCACGGTGGACGGCAAGCATGGCGACCACGTGCTGCTCGCACCGCCGTTCATCTGCACGGCGCGCGATATCGATGCCATCGCGGAGCGCCTTGCCGACGCGATCGACGGCGCGCTTGCCGCAACGGGTGTGTCGCGCGCAGCGTGAGCGCGGATTCTTGCTTTCTGACTCTCGGAGTTCATCCATGACGCAATTGCGGAACCCGCGGCTTCCCGCTTTCGACGCCTCGCAGGCGACGCCGGAACAGAAGACCGTGCTCGATGAAATCCTCTCCGGTCCACGCGGCAACCTGAACGGACCGTTTCTTGGCTGGATCTACAGCCCTGAACTGGCGCAGCACGCCCAGCGCCTGGGTGCGTTTTGCCGCTATCGCACGGGTTTGCCGCTGCGCCTTTCGGAACTGGCGATACTCGTGACGGCGGCGTGCTGGCAGGCTCAGGCCGAGTGGTATATCCACTATCCGATCGCGCTCGAGGCGGGCGTGCCCGCTGCGCTGGCGGAGCAGATTCGCACGGGCGTGACGCCGCAGTTCGACGATCCCGACGATGCGCTTATCTACGCGTTCGCGACCGAGCTGTACGATGCCAGGCGTGTATCGGACGCGACGTACGCGCGGACGATAGAGCGGTTTGGGCGCGAGGTGACGGTGAATCTCGTTGGCTTGCTGGGATACTACGCGCTCGTGGCGATGACGCTAAACGTGTTCGACATGCGCGCCGAAGGGCAGCAAGGCGAGGGTGCGCTCCCGTTTCGCGAATAGGATGCCGGTCAGGCGACCAACCCCTCGAGCTCGCGGCCGGCGAGGGGTTCTCTTTCACGCGCATCTTTTGCCAGATTGACCTGCTTTGCGGAACTGGCTATGTCGAGCAGGTCGGCGTCGATGCTGTAGCCGTCCCGGTCGTTCAGCCACGCAAGAATGTCGGACAGGTGCCACAACGAGGGGTTGCCTTCGTGCACCGGCGCGGGAAAGTCCGTGGCGTGCGCGAGCATCAGTTTGCGCATGTTCTGACGGGACATGCCGGTTGCGTCGGCGGCGTCTGTCAAACCGACGAAATCCGGCGCCGCCTCGATAAGGCGAGCGGACGGAATGGCCTGCTTCACATCCTGAAGAGCAGTACGGATAGCCGTCCAGGCGTCAGGGCTCTCGCGCGTAAACGCAAGAGCGATCCGCCCTGGTTGCCCGATACCCGGGGTGGCGTCATCGCAGCCCGCCTCGCCAAGCCGTTCGACAAGCGCTTCGTGATCGCAATCGCTTGCCGTCAACTGGTATTTGAGAGTGAAAGCGTATTCCATGAGTTACTCCGGCTCGTGAGCGCTTGCGCCACATGGGGCATGTTCTGGACGGTGAGTCGTGCAGTTGCTGACGACCCGCATCAGGTGCGCCGCGTGATTCGCGGCGCTGCGAGGCGTGCTCCATACGCTCGTAATGCAAAATTCCCCGCAACGGCAATCTGCATCGTTGTAGGGACAGTAAATCCGTCCCCACGCATGGCCATTGCCCTTCTTTGGCCGCACCATCCAGCCGTTCGACTCGGCATACTGCAGCGCAGCTTCTATCTCTTTCCTCGGATGTGGACGTCTCATCAACTGCCTCAGTGTATGCGGGGTAACGTTGGTTGTCAACTGACAACTTCATGTGGCCTTCTTGCAAGTCGGATACCGTGTCGATGCGGCTCCAGAGCGATGTCCCGGTTTGGATCGGGCTCTTTTTGGGGAGCGAGAAAATCGGGCAATGTGACAGGCATTCTTTGCTGCTCGTCCTGCGGCAAATACCATGACTAATACCGGCAGGTCTGGGTTAATGAATTGTTCAAAAAGTGCTTCACGGTACATAACGAACAGCCTGCCGGCCGCAAAGCGTTTTCAATCGCCTCATGAAAATTTCAGACGGGCGATTATTCCGGGCATTCTGCGAGCCGCCTTTCAGCGGGTAACAGACAGATTATTGCGGCATTGCAGAACGAAATGCCGCGGCGCATTGCGCCGATTATTCGCCGGATTGCTGGCGGAGATTTTGCCCGTCGCGGTTGGGGCGCCCGGTAATTCGTGCTGCCGCGACCGGGGTTGCGGCATTGCCTGATTTCCTTTCTGTCCGTTTCATCTAAAAATCACTTGCGCGGAATAATTCGTATTGTTAGTCTTTCGAGACTTATAAAAAAGCCGGGTGCCATTATTGACAGACCGGCCTGCAAGCGGGGAAACGTATAACCCAGCCGGGTATGCATAACCCATTTCCGGGGAATAACATGCTTGATACGACCATCGACGTTGCCGAAAATCAGCGCGCCGCCATGGCCGGAATTGGCGACGTCGTCACCCTCAAATCCGGCGGTCCGCGCATGACCGTCATGTATGCCGGCCCGGTGGGCTTTGCGCCTGGCCACTGGCTGATCTGCCAGTGGTTCGATGAGCATGGCGAACTGCGGCAGGACATGTTCGCCCAGGACATGGTCCAGATCGAGCCGCGCTCCATTCCCGCCGGTTCGGTCAAGCTGCACGCGCCCGCTATGCGTTCGCCATCGGGGCGCGTTTGAGTTTCGTTTGCGGTTAGCTGGAGTTAGCTGGGAATTGGCTCGACGTTCACTCCGGGTACGCAGTGGCGCCGGCCAGCCGGGCTTGCCTTAGCGCTGCCCTTCGGCCGCGATTTTTACGGCGAGTCCCGCCAGCACCGTTCCCATCAACCAGCGCTGGATTGTGAGCCAGGCGGGACGCCCTGCCAGGAAAGCCGCGATCGTGCCTGCCGTCATGGCTACGGTGGCATTCACCGTGATCGAAAGCGCGATCTGGATCAAGCCGAGCATGATCGACTGGGCAAGAACGCTGCCCTGGTGCGGGTCGATGAACTGCGGCAGCAGCGAGAGATAGAGGATCGCGATCTTCGGATTCAGCAGGTTCGTGACGAAACCCATCAGAAACAGCTTGCGCGGGCTATCCGGCGCCAGTTCACGAACCTGGAACGGCGAGCGGCCGCCCGGCTTGAGTGCCTGCCACGCGAGCCACACGAGGTAGAGTGCGCCGCCAAAGCGCAGCGCGTCGTAGGCAAAAGGCACTGTCATCAGCAGCGCGGTAATGCCGAACGCGGCGCACAGCATGTAAAACACGAACCCGAGCGCGACGCCTCCGAGCGAAATCAGGCCGGCTTTGCGCCCCTGGCAGATCGAACGGGAAAGCAGATAGATCATGTTCGGGCCGGGCGTGAGGGCCATGCCGAGCGAGACGGCGGCAAATGCGAGGATCGGGGCGGCGTGATGCATCGTGGGCTCCGGAAAGTGCAGGGAAGACGGGCCGGTTCGTGTGACCGGTGAGGACTTCGAGTCATTATTTCACGCCGCTCCGGCCAACGGGTGCCCGTGCCGCATCCGCTGGCCATCGGGACAAGCCGGACGGCGCGGCATCCCTCAGCGCGACGGGCCTTTGCGATCACCGCTGCCGCGCGCGGCGCGCGCCGCTATGCGATCGGAGAGCATGCGCGAAAATCCCCCCATGCCAAGGCGTCGCTGGCGATCCCTGGTTTCTCTCGCGAGATCTTTGGGCGGATTCGGCTGGATCGACCAGTAGAGCGCCGCCAGCCAGCCGACGACGGACCAGCCGAGCACGGCATTGAAGAGCGCGATCGTCAGCAGGTCGTGACGCCTGCGGCGGTCTGCGATCAGCGCAGGCAGGAAATAGAGCACCACCGTCGCGACGAGGACGACGATATCGAAGACGGAATGGCTCGCCATGTCGATCCTCCCTTTATGTGAAAGCCCGCGCCGGGCTGCAGCGTAAGCTTACATTGTCGCCCTAAATGGGATTGCGCGCAGCCCCTGGCCGATCGGCCAGGGGGATATCGGCGGGCGGATGAACGGGTCTATCATCGGAGCTTTCATCGCGGGGACACAAACCATGATTTCCGATTCGACCCAGGACAGCCAGCAACTCGATCACGACGCATTGCGCGCCTTCGTCGAGCGCAAATGGAACGACGAGATCGTTTCCGCGCTGACCGACTATATCGCGGTGCCCGCGAAGAGCCCGGCCTTCGATCCGGACTGGGCGAAGCACGGTTATGTCGAGCGTGTCGTGCAGGACGCGGCGTCCTGGGCGGAGCGGCAGCCGGTGCGCGGTCTGAAGCTCGAAGTTGTGCGGCTCGTGGGCCGCACGCCGGTGATCTTCTTCGAAGCGCCGGCCACGCGCTCGGGCAGCGAGGAAACCGTCGTGCTCTACGGCCACCTCGACAAGCAGCCGGAGTTCGCGGGCTGGCGCAACGATCTGGGCCCGTGGACGCCGAAGCTCGAAGACGGGCGGCTGTACGGTCGCGGTGGTGCCGACGACGGCTATGCCATCTACGCGAGCGTCACAGCGCTGGCGGCGCTGGACGCACAGGGGATCGAGCGGCCGCGCTGTGTCGGCATCATCGAAACCTGCGAGGAGTCGGGCAGCTATGACCTGCTGCACTATGTCGACGTGCTGAGCGAACGGCTCGGCAAGGTCGGGCTCGTGGTCTGCCTCGACTCGGGCGCGGGCAACTACGATCAGCTCTGGCTCACCACGTCGCTGCGCGGCCTCGTGTCGGGCGATCTCGAAGTGCAGGTGCTCGACGAGGGCGTGCACTCGGGCTCGTATGGCGGCATTGCCCCGTCCAGCTTCCGCGTGATGCGGCAACTCTTCGAGCGGCTCGAGGACGCCGCGAGCGGTACGCTCCTGCCCAAGGGGTTCCATTGCCCGATTCCGCCGCAGCGCCTGCGTGAAGCGGAAGCCACCGCGAAGATACTGGGCGACGGCGTCTGGAAAACGCTTCCGTGGGCCTGCGGCCAGGACGGCCGCCGCGTGCTGCCCACGACCACCGATTCGCAAGAGGCGCTGCTCGATTCCGCGTGGCGGCCTTCGCTTTCCGTGACGGGCGCGGCTGGCTTGCCCGCGCTGACCGACGCGGGCAACGTGCTGCGCCCGCGCACGGCGTTCAAGCTGTCGCTGCGCCTGCCGCCGCTGGTCGAGGCATCGAAGGCCGTGGCCGAACTGAAGGCGCTGCTCGAGTTCGACCCGCCGTACAACGCGAGGGTGACCTTCAGGCCCGACACGGGCGCCGCGAACGGCTGGAGTGCGCCCGAACTCGCACCGTGGCTGGCGGACGCGCTCAATGCCGCTTCGCGCGAGCATTACGGCGCGGACTGCGCCTACCTGGGCCAAGGCGGCACGATTCCGCTGATGAACGTGCTGCAGGCGGGCTTTCCGAAATCGCAGTTCATGGTCTGCGGCGTACTCGGGCCGAAATCGAACGCACATGGCCCGAACGAATTCCTGCACGTGCCCTACGCGAAAAAGCTCACGGCCACGGTAGCGGAGGTGATTGCCGCCGCGCCCTGAAGTACCCCGAAACGTCCTGGGCGCGCCGCTCGGTTGCGCTCAGTTATGGTCCGGCGGCGGCGTGCCGTCCGCGGCGTGCAAAGGCGCATCTGCGTGACAGGAGCAGGATTCTTCATCCATGGGCTGCTCCAGATTTCTCATGATTCCGCATTCGCTGGTGCTGCTGTTGTGCGCGTGGCAGGTTTCGCGCAGCGTACGCAATTGTTGCTCCAGCGTCCGCATCGACGCGATCTGCTGGTGGATCCGCTCGATCTGGCAGTCGATGAGCTGGTTCACTTCGTCGCACGGCTGGCTCGGGTCTACCTGGAAGCGTCGCAGCATGCGGATATCGGCAAGCCCGATACCGAGCGAGCGGCAATGGCGGATGAAATTGAGCTGCGCGACATGTCCGCCCGCGTAGCTGCGGTAGCCGTTGGTTTCGCGCGCGGGTTCGTCCAGCAATCCCTCACGTTCGTAGAAGCGCACCGTTTCGACATCGCAATGAGCGAGGCGCGCCAGTTCTCCGATCCTCATGCTCGTGGTTCCCAAAAATGGCTTGACCCTGTAGCCGCTACAGGCTGTCCAATGATTGTGTCATTTTTGGGAGAAATCGGCCATGGTCACGGCTTTCAGGTTGCGGCACGCCGCGGGGCAACGCTATTGCGCGCGCATCGAAGGGCTGGCGGGAGATCCGTCCGGCGGGGCATCGGCGCTGGATGAGGGGCACGAGCATCGTCATGGTTGTGATCATGACCCTGCGCACGAGCACGACCATGCCCGTGATCAAGGGCACGACCACGGCCCTGGCTGCGGCGACGAACATGACCACGACCATGGCGGGCACAGCCGCGGAGACGACCACGGGCATGACCACGGTGCCCGCCATACGCACGACCACGCCAACACCTCAGCCCGCGCCTGCTGCCACGGCCACGATCACGCCGCAGCACCCAGCGAGCTGCCGCCGCCTGCCCCCGATGGCACACAGCGCGCGCGCTATCGCATCGACAACATGGACTGCCCGACCGAGGAGCGGCTGATCCGCAACCGCCTCGAACCGATGCCGGGCGTCGTGCGCCTCGATTTCAACCTGCTCGCGCGCGAGCTGACGGTGCACCACCGCCTCGACGATGCGCAGCCGTTGATCAAGGCACTGCGTGCCCTCGATATGGCACCGCGCGTGCTCGACGAGGCCGCGCCGACCGCAGGCCAGGTCGAGACGCTGCGTTTTGCGGGCCGCCAGAAGCTGCTGCTGGCAATCAGCGGCGTCGCGGCCGCGTCCGCCGAGGTGCTCGCGTGGAGCACCGGCCAGCCGACGCTGCGCAAGGGCTGGATCGCGCTGAAGAACGTCACGGTCAATATCTACTTCCTGATGTCGTTGGCGGTGATCGGCGCGGTCGTGATCGGCAAGTGGCCGGAGGCGGCGATGGTCGTGTTCCTGTTCGCGCTCGCCGAGGAGATCGAAGCGCTGTCGCTCGAACGCGCGCGCAACGCCATCCGCTCGCTGACGGCGCTCGCCCCCGACACCGCCGAGGTCTGGCAGGCGGAAGACGCCAGCCAACCTGCCGATGCCGCCGCGCGCGGCCTCGGCCGGTGGCTCACGCGCGCGGTCGGCGAGGTGGCGATCGGCAACCGGATTCGTGTGCGGACCGGCGAGCGCGTGCCGCTCGACGCTCGCGTGGTGGACGGCCCTGCGGCCCTGGACCAGGCGCCCATCACGGGCGAAAGCCTTCCCGTCGACAAGGCCGCGGGCGATACGCTCTACGCGGGCAGCATCGTCGTCGACGGTGTGGTCGAAGCCGTCGTCACGGCGACGGCGCGCGAGAGCACGCTCGCCCGCATTGCAGCCGCGGTGCAGGACGCCCAGGCGCAACGCGCGCCGACCCAGCGCTTCGTCGATCAGTTCGCGCGCTTCTATACGCCCGCCGTGGTCGCGCTCGCAGTGCTGATCGCGGTGGCCGGCCCGCTCGCCATCGGCGGCGCCTGGACTGGCTGGCTCTACAAGGCGCTCGTGCTGCTCGTGATCGCGTGCCCGTGCGCGCTCGTGGTCTCGACCCCGGTGACGGTCGTGAGCGGCCTCGCGGCCGCCGCGCGCTTCGGCATGCTCGTGAAGGGCGGCGTCTGGCTCGAACGCGGGCGGCTGCTGAAAGTCGTCGCGCTCGACAAGACGGGCACGCTCACGCGGGGCGAGCCGGTACTGACCGATGTGCTCGCCATCGCCGGGTTGCCTGTCGAAGCGGCGCTGCGCATTGCCGCGAGTCTCGACGAATCGAGCACCCATCCTGTGGCGCGCGCACTCGTGTCCGGCTGGCGCGAGCGGCAGCCCGTCGATACGCTCGAACGCATCGACGACTTCGCCGTGCTGGGCGGCCGCGGCGTGAAGGGGCGCGTCGACGGCCCGTTCTGGCATCTCGGCAACCATCGGCTCGTGGAAGAACTGGGGCTGTGCTCGCCCGAGCTCGAAGCGACACTCGCCACGCTCGAGGGCGCGGGCAAGACGGCCATCGTGCTGTGCTCGCCGAAGGAGGCGGTGGCCGTGTTCGCTGTCGCGGACGCCGCGCGGCCCGAGAGCGCGGCGGCGGTGCGTGCGCTGAAAGCGCTGGGCGTGCGGCCCGTGATGCTGACGGGCGACAACCCGGCGACCGCGCGGGCGATTGCGGGGCAACTCGGCATCGACGAGGCCCGCGGCAATCTGCTGCCGCAGGACAAGCAGGATGCGGTCGCGGAACTGTCCGCGCAGTCCGGCATGACAGGGATGGTCGGCGACGGCGTGAACGACGCTCCGGCGCTCGCGCGCGCCGACATCGGTTTCGCGATGGGCGCGGCGGGCACGGCGACGGCGCTCGAAACCGCCGACGTCGCGATCATGGACGACGATCCGCGCAAGATCGCGGCGTTCATCGGCCTGAGCCGCAAGACCGCGGCGGTGCTCACGCAGAACATCGCGCTCGCACTCGGCATCAAGGCGGTGTTTCTCTCCCTGGCGCTGGCGGGCGAGGCGACGCTCTGGATGGCCGTATTCGCGGACATGGGCGCGAGCCTGCTCGTGGTGGCGAACGGTTTGCGCGTGCGGCGCCATTTCGGGGCGCCTCGCTGATGGGCGGTCGCCGGAGCCGTGCCTGCGCTCGTTGCACTAGCACGACGGCCGCATCAACCGCGCCTGCAGAGCCGCGCGCACCGTTTCGTCGAAGGCGCCCAGCAGGCTGAAGCGTCCCGCCACGAGCGTCGCCGCAGGCACGCCGTCGCGAAACACGATGCGATTTCCCGCGAGCGCCGGCACCTTCTCCCCGGGCAGCAGCGTGCCGGCCAGATTGAGCGGGTCGGTGGCCGCGAGGCAGACCAGGGTGCCGTCGCCGGGGCCGCGCCGGCGCACCTCGCGCAACAGCGCGACGGCCTCGGGCAGCGCGAATTGTTCGCCCGAAAGGCCGGTGACGAAGCGCCCGCCGCGCACGTGCCCGCGCGCTTCCATGCGGTGCAGCACGCGCAGCAGGTCCCGCCATGGCGGCATCCACTCCGCCTCGCGTATCAGCAGTTGCCAGCACACCACGCCGTAGCGGCGCAGCAGCACGTTGGCCACGTGTTCGAGCAGATCGGGATCGGCGCGCGGCTGGGTGCGTGTATCCGGAATCGCCGCAACGTCTTGTTGACCCAAAGATTGGTCTACGGCGGCCGCATCGGCGACAGACAACTCGATGCGTCTCACCACCGCCCAGCGCCCCGCGTCGGCCATGCCCCCCACAAGCGGCGCGAAGCCGCGCGTGCGCCGCCGCCCCGCGTGCGCACTTCGCTTTGCCGCGGGCTTTACCAGCGCGCGCAGGCCCGCGAAGCTGTCGGCGTTCACGAGCCCCGCCGCGACCAGCTCGCCCAGCGCGGTTTCCAGCTCTACGCCCAGCAGATGCGTATCGGCAGCCAGTTCGTCGAAGAACATCGCGCCGTGCCGCAGCAGGGCGTCGTAGACGCGCCGCGCTCTGGCCGGCAGGCCGGCTGCGTCGGGTGTTGCCGCGAGCGCGGTCCAGCGCGCGAGTTCGCGCCGCGGCAGAAGTACGACCGGCGTGCTGCGCACCGCCGACCCCGCCGTCGCGCGCGACGGCAGGCGGCCCCACGCCAGGCGCCCGGAGCGGCACAGCTCGTCGAGCAGCATGGGGGTGAAATCGTCGATGCGCGCAGGCAGGATCTCGTCCTCCCAGGCGAGCGCCGAAGCCTCCCAGCCCTCGAACTGTGCGAGCACGGCGGCGAGCGCGTCGCGCCCCGAGCCGCGGGTGGGGGCGGCAACGTGCTGCCACTCGAACAGGAAGCGCATGAAGTCGTGGCGCTCGACCGGTTCGATCTCGCGGCGCAGCTTGCGCACGGTGTAGCGATGGATGCGTGCGAGCAGATGGCGCTCGCACCATTCCTCCTCGCGCGCGCCAGGCGTGAAGCGGCCGCGCATCACCGAACCTTGGGCTTCGAGCGCCGTCAGGGCCCGCGCGACGGCGCTTGCCTCCAGCGCGAGGGGCCGCGCCACCTGAGCGAGGGTGAGCGGACCCAAGCCCGACAGCCGGGCAAGAACCACTTCGACGAGGGCGGCTTCCTCGGTCCAGCTTTCGTCGTAGCCGGGTGGCGCCTGCAGCGGCGGTTCGGCGCGCGCCTGCGGATAGACCGCGCGCACGCAGTTCAGCCGTTCGGCCGCAATCCAGAGCGTGTCGTGTTCCGCGACAGGCAAACGCGTCGCGCGGCCCGAGCGTGCCAGTTCGCGCAGCCAGTCTGACCAGCCCGGCTCGCGTTGCACTTCGCTTTCGGTAAGGCAGGCAAGCGTCGTGAGCGCGTCGTGCATCTCTTCCGCGTCGCGCGCTTGCGGCCACGCTTCCTCGCGCACGCCCGCGATGGCTTCGGCATCGAGCGCGCCCAGGTCGTCGGCCGTTTCGGGGTCGCTCCAGCGACGGCTCAGCACGGCCTGGGTGCGGCGCTCCTCGATCGGCGCGTCGTCGAGGAACGCGTAGGGGCGCGCCGTGAGGATCTCGGCGGCGAGCGGCGACGGCCCGTTCAGGTCGCGGGTCACGAGCCGCACCTTGCCTGCTTCGATACGCCGGAGCAGGGCGAGCCATGCTTCGGTATCCATAGCATCGTGCAGGCAGTCGTCGAGCGTCTGGTCCACGAGCGGATGGCGCGGAATTTCGCGCTCGCCCACGAGGTTTTCCACGCAAGCCACCTGATCGGGAAAGACCGCGGCGAGCAAATCCTCGCTGCGCATGCGCTGGATCTGCGGCGGCGTCTTGCGGCCGCCTGTCTGGCGCGGCAGCGCGAGGGCCGTGGTGGCGTTCCAGCGCCAGCGCACGCCGAAGAGCGGAGCGTCGAGCAGCGCCTGCACGAGCAGGTGCCCGGCGGTATTCGAGTGCAGGTAGCGCCATACCTCGTCCAGCGCGAAGCTGTGCGCGCCGGTGAGCGAGAGGATGATGGCGTCCTCGGTCGCGGCGGCCTGCAGTTCGAAGTTGAACTGCCGGCAGAAGCGCTTGCGCAGCGCGAGACCCCACGCGCGGTTGATGCGGCTGCCGTAGGGCGTATGGATCACGAGCTGCGTGCCGCCCGATTCGTCGAAGAAGCGTTCCATCACGAGCGTGTCGTGGGTCGGCAGCGCGGTGAGGGCGGTCCAGGCGCGCGCGAGGTATTCGGCGATCTGGCGGGCGGCGGCGTCGGGCAGGCCGATCGTCGCGGCGAGCCAGTCGCAGACGCGCTCCACGCCGGACGAGGCTGGCTCGGCGGTCCGGGATGGCGGGCATTGCGGCTGAATGTCGGTCTCGTCTGAAATGCAACTAACAGCCAGTTCCGCCTCGCGCACGGCTTCCGGCGAGGGCGAGGCGGGCCGGTCAATTTTGTCTATAGCGCCAAGGGGTGTTTCCGCTCCCGCTAACAACCTTTCCGCCTGAGACCGGAGGCGTCCTACGGCGACAGAAAGCTCGTCGCTGCGTCCCGGCGCCTCGCCGAGCCAGAACGGAATGTTCGGCGGCTGCCCTTGTGCGTCTTCCACGCGCACGCGTCCCGCTTCGATGCGCAAAATGCGATACGACGCATTGCCGAGCTGGAAGACATCGCCCGCGAGGCTCTCCACCGCAAAGTCCTCGTTGACCGTGCCGATCTGCAGGCCTTGGGGTTCGAGCAGCACGCTGTAGTCGGCGTTATCGGGAATCGTGCCGCCCGACGTCAGCGCGACGAGCCGCGCGCCGCGGCGCGCGCGCAGCACGTGGTGCACGGCGTCGCGATGAAGGTACGCCGCCCGCGGTCCGTGCCGGCTCGTATAGCCCTCGGCGAGCATGCGCAGCACGGCGTCGAACGGCTCGCGTTCCAGCCGGGCCCAGGGCAGCGCCCGCCGCACGAGTGCATAGAGGGCGTCTTCGTCCCACGCTTCGCAGGCCACTTCGGCGACGATCTGCTGCGCGAGCACGTCGAGCGGCGCGTGCGGCACGCTCAGCCGGTCGAGTTCGCCGCGTCGCACGCAGTCCAGCAGCGCGGCGCACTCCACGAGGTCGTCTCGCGAGGTTGGAAAGAGCCGACCTTTCGGCATGCCGCCAACCTGGTGCCCCGAGCGCCCCACACGCTGCAGGAAGCCTGCGATCGAGCGCGGCGAGCCGATCTGGCAGACCAGATCCACGTCGCCGATATCGATGCCCAGTTCGAGCGACGCCGTCGCCACGAGCACGCGCAACGCGCCGCGTTTCAGACGCTGCTCGGCATCGAAGCGGTGCTCGCGCGCGAGGCTGCCGTGGTGCGCCGCGACGGCTTCGGCGCCGAGCCGGTCGCTGAGGTGGCGCGCGACGCGTTCGGCCATGCGCCGCGTGTTCACGAATACGAGCGTCGTGCGGTGCTGCGCCACGAGTTCGGCCATGCGGTCGTAGACGCGCTCCCAAACGTCGTTGGCCATCACTGCTTCCAGCGGCACGGGCGGCACCTCGATCGCCAGATCGCGCTCGCGCGTATGGCCGACGTCGACGATTTCGCAGGCCGGTGGCGTCTGCGGCTCGGGGCCCATGCCGACGAGAAAGCGCGCGACGGCATCGACAGGCTTTTGCGTCGCCGAAAGCCCGATGCGCAGGAGCCGCCGTCCGCACAGCGCGTCGAGCCGCTCGAGGCTCAGCGCGAGATGGCAGCCGCGCTTGTTGCCCGCGAGCGCGTGAATTTCGTCGACGATCACGCTGCGCGCCGTCGCGAGCATGCGGCGACCCGACTCCGAACCCAGCAGTACGTAGAGGGATTCGGGCGTGGTCACGAGGATGTGAGGGGCGCGCTTGCGCAGGGCGGCGCGCTCGGGCTGCGGCGTGTCGCCGGTGCGGACCGCGGTGCGGATTTCGACGGGCGGCAGATCGAGGCGCGCGAGTTCTTCGGCGATGCCTTCGAGCGGTCGTTCGAGGTTCAGGCGAATGTCGTTCGAGAGCGCCTTGAGGGGGGAGACGTAGACCACGAGCGTCGCATCTGGCAGGGCGCCGCCGTTTGCGAGTCCTTCGCGCACGAGTTCATCGAGCGCGGCGAGGAACGCCGTGAGCGTCTTGCCGGAACCGGTCGGCGCGGCGACGAGCGTCGCGCGGCCCCCGGCAATGAGCGGCCAGGCGGCGCACTGGGCGGCCGTGGGCGCGGCGAAGCTGCGCCTGAACCAGTTCGCGACGGCCGGATGGAAGCGTGCGAGCGGATCGTCCGCAGCCGCTTCGAGACTCAGGGTGGCAGGGGAAGGCAATGTCATGCTGACACAGGTAAGGGCGCACACGCGTTTGTCCAGCGTGCGCATGCGCCAGTCTCGCAGTTTTTGCGCGGGGCTGCATGGGGCGCAAGCGGCACGCGTTTCGCTGCGCTGTCGAAGGGGCTCGCTCCGGCCTGGCCGGTTTTCTGCACGCGCGCGCCGCGAGCAGTATTCTCGCCGGGGTCGGCTTTTCTCCCTGTTCTCAAAACGGAGGCATCACCATGCGATACAACACTCTTGGCCGCACCGGCCTGTTCGTCTCGGAACTTTGCCTCGGCACGATGACCTTCGGCGGCGGCGACGGCATCTGGAATCAGATCGGCGATCTGCAGCAGGCCGATGCCGAACGCCTGATCGGCCGGGCTATCGACGCCGGTATCAATTTCATCGACACGGCCGACGTCTACTCGCAGGGCGTGTCCGAGCAGATCACCGGGCAGGCGCTGAAAAACCTCAAGATTCCGCGCGAGCAGGTGGTGGTCGCAACGAAAGTCTTCGGTCAGATGGGCGCGACGCCCAACGAGGCGGGCGCCACGCGCTATCACATCATGGACGGCATCAAGGCGAGCCTGAAGCGCCTGCAGCTCGACCATGTCGATCTGTACCAGATCCATGGCTTCGACCCGGCTACGCCGATCGAGGAGACCGTGCGCGCGCTCGACACGCTCGTGCGGCAGGGGCATGTACGCTACGTCGGCGTATCGAACTGGGCGGCCTGGCAGATCGTCAAGGCGCTCGGCATCGCGCAGCACCATGGCCTCTCGCGCTTCGAATCGCTGCAGGCGTACTACACGATCGCGGGCCGGGATCTCGAGCGCGAACTCGTGCCCATGCTCGCCAGCGAAGGGCTGGGTCTCATGGTGTGGAGCCCGCTCGCCGGCGGCCTTCTGAGCGGCAAGTATGGCCGCGACAAGGCAGGGGAAGCGGGCAGCCGCCGCACGACATTCGACTTCCCGCCCGTGGAGCGCGAACGCGCGTGGAATTGCGTTGATACGATGCGGGCGATTGCCGGGCGCAAGGGCGTTTCGGTCGCGCAGATCGCGCTGGCGTGGCTGCTGCATCAGCCTGTCGTGACCTCGGTGATCGTCGGCGCGAAACGCGTCGATCAGCTCGACGACAACGTGGCGGCGACGCAGGTGAAGCTTTCTCAGGAGGAACTGGCGGAGCTCGACGACGTGAGCCGCCTGCCCGCCGAATATCCGGGCTGGATGCTCGCGCGCCAGGGCGACCGGCGCCGCGAGCAACTGAGCCAGGCCGGGTCGCGCCGCGGCTGACACGCGCACAGGCGCACAGGCGCTGCGGACGGCCCGAGGTCGAAGTCCAGGCCGGGGGCGCGGTATTTTGCGCCCCCGGTTGTGGTGTTACTGGGTCACGACCTTGAGGTGATCCTTCACCGAAGTGACGCCGGCGACGTTTTCCACGACCTGCTTCGCATTGTCGCGGTCTTCGGCGCTCGGCACGGTGCCGGTCAGCGACACGACGCCCTTGCGCGTCTTCACATGAATGTGCTCCGACTTCACGTTGTTCGCGGCAAGCAGATCGGCTTTTACCTTGGTCGTGATGGTTGCGTCGTCAACGTGCTGGCCCACGGTTTCCGAGCTGGCCGCCGGCGCGGTCGAGCCGTTTGCGTCCGTCTGCGCCGCGGCGGCGAGGGCGAAGGTCATGCAGGCGATCCCGGCTGCGGTCTTGAGAGTCAGGGTGTGCTTCATGCGAGCTTCTCCTTTTGCGGTGATGTCCGCCATGACTCGTGCAAGTGTTGTGCCGCGCCGCGCAACGTGGCGGGCGGCGCGGCTTCCGGAGCCCGCCGGTTCATCGCCGCGTCTGTCCCCACCGGCCACGTGCGCGGCCCGGCTGCAAGCCGTGCCAGTCGCGAGAATTTTCCGTGCGATTGTAAAAACGTGCCGACCGGGCGGGTGCCCGAAATTGCCTAGCAAGTGCCGATCCCGTTTCAGAACATAGACTTGTCGATACTGGCATGGGTGTTGCTTGATCTCGTTCACTTGCCTTTTCACGAACGGGATTCGCCATGCCTTCCATTGCGTTACACGCGCGCCAGCAGATCGCCCTGACGCCGCGCCTGCAGCAGGCGGTGCGCCTGTTGCAGCTATCGTCGCTGGAGTTCCAGCAGGAGCTTCGCGAAGCACTCGACACCAACCCGTTCCTGGAATACGCCTCGTCCGCGGCGGAGAACGGCGAGGCAGCCGAGACCGCGGACGGCGCGGCGGCGGGCATCGGCGCCGTGGCGGCGAACGCAACGCCCGAGACTGCCGCTGGGTCCGCGAGCGACGGGGCGGACGACGGCGCGCTCGCGTCGGAGCCGTCGGCCTACACCGCGGACCTGCCCGCGGCCGGCACGCTACGCACATCGAACTATCGCGGTGCCGACGATTCGGAATCGGAGGCCTCGGACTGGGTCCGGGTGCCGATATCGTTGCGCGAGCAACTGCACGATGCATTGCGCCTCTCGCCGCTCGACGATCTCGATCGCGGCGCCGTCCAGGTGGTGATCGAGGCGCTCGACGACGACGGCTACCTGCGCCAGGATCTGGCCGATCTGGCGGACGTCGAGGGTGTGGGCGACACGCTCGACGAAGACCGCCTGCGCGTGGCGCTGCGCGTCGTGCAGACGCTCGATAGGCCGGGTATCGGCGCGCGTTCGTTGTCCGAATGTCTCGCGCTGCAGCTTGAGTCGATGCCCGAGGACACGCCGAACCGGGATCTTGCGCACCGGATCGTCACGCAGCATCTCGAACGGCTGGCGCGCCGCGAGAACGGCGAGCTCCAGCGCCAGCTAGGCTGCGACGCGGGAGAACTGCAGGCGGCGTGCGCGCTCGTGCGCCGGCTCGATCCGAAGCCGGGCAACCAGTATGGCCGGGCCGACGGCGGCTACGTCGTGCCCGATGTGATCGTGCGCCAGGTGCGGGGCAAGTGGGTCGTGAGCGTCAATCCGGCTATCGAGCCGCGCGCGCGGATTCACAAACTCTACGCGGAGATGTTCGCGCGCTCGGGAGAGACGAGCCGCTCGCCGCTTGCCCAGCAGTTGCAGGAAGCGCGCTGGCTGATCCGCAACGCGCACAAGCGCTGCGAGACGATCCTGCGCGTGGGCGAATGCATCGTCGCGCGCCAGAAGGCGTTCTTCCAGTATGGCGAGATCGCGCTGCGTCCCATGCTGCTGCGCGACGTCGCCGACGAACTCGGCCTGCACGAGTCGACCGTTTCCCGGGCGACCGGCAACAAATACATGGCCACGCCGCGCGGCATCTTCGAGTTCAAGCGCTTCTTCCCGCGCGAGCTGGAAACGCGCACGGGCGGCACGTGTTCGGCGGCAGCCGTACGCGCGCTCATCAAGGAAATGATCGGTGCGGAGGATCCGCGCGATCCGCTCTCCGACGTCGTGCTCACGCAGGAACTCGAAAAGCAGGGTGTGCAGGTCGCGCGCCGTACCGTCACGAAATACCGGCAGATGATGAAGCTGCCGGCGGCGGAGATGCGCCGGCAGATCTGAAAGCGCCTGCGCTCACCCGCGCTGCCCGCGGGAAGGCCCGGATGCGAGGTGTAGAATGCGAGCGATAGCTCACATCTGCCCTGGCGTCCACGACCATGACCACCACGACACGCGGCGCGCGCCGCCGACCGGCACCGCTCGATGCGCGCAAGCAACCGACGCAGCGCCGCTCGGCAGCCACCGTCGAGGCCATACTCGAAGCGGCTGCCCGCATCCTTGAAACGACGGGTCTGCCAGGTTACACGACGAACGCGGTCGCCCAGCGTGCGGGCGTGAGCGTCGGCTCGCTCTATCAATATTTTCCGAATCGCGACGCGCTGACGGCCGCGCTCATCGAGCGCGAAAGCGCGGTCTTGCTCTCGGAGGTCGACGCGGCAGCCTTGGCGTCGACCTGCGAGGCCGGTCTGCTCGGCCTCGTCCGGGCGGGCGTGGCGCACCAGATGCGGCGTCCGGCGCTCGCGCGCGTGCTCGACTTCGAGGAGCGCCGCCTGCCGCTCGACGAGCGCGATGCGCGGGTGGGCGAGCGGCTCCACGCGGCACTCGTCTGTTTGCTGCGCCTGACAGATGCGCCGCGGCTGGACGATTGCGATACCGCCGCGCATGACGTGTCGGCCATCGTGCACGGCATGGTCGACGCGGCAGGCGAGCGCGGCGAGACCAATGCCGCGGTGCTCCAGGCGCGCGTGACGCGCGCGGTGATCGGTTATCTGTGGTGCAGCGAACAGCCGCGCTGAACGGTGCGGCCAGTCACGCCGCGCTCAGCCGTTCGATCAACGCCCTCGCGGCCGCGGGGTTGCGCACCTTGTAACCGCTGATCACGTAGAGGAACACGTCGCGGCCGTCCTTCGCGGCAAGCGGCGCGCCGAACGTGGGCAGATCGTCCGGCGTGCCGCCGCGGGCCCAGAGACTTGCCCGCTGCGCCCACCGGTCGAGCTCGCCCGGAGCGTAGCCCAGGGGCTCGTTCTCGCGCGTGCCCATGATGCGCGCATAGACGAACGGTGCGCTTGCGTCGGCGATAGAGACGTAATCGGAGTCTCCCGATACCACGATCGCCGCGCGGTGGCGGCGCGCCAGCTCGACAAATTCCGCGGTGCGGAAACTCGCGTCGCGCACTTCCAGTGCGTGCCGCAAAGGCACGCCTTCTGCCTCGGACGGCAGCAGTTCGAGGAATCGTGCGTAGTCCTCCGGATCGAACCGCTTGCCGGGCGTGAGCTGCCAGTTGATCGGGCCGAGCTTCGCGCCAAGGCGCAATACGCCCGAGGCGAGGAACCGTTCGATGGTCGGACCCGCTTCGGCCAGCACGCGGCGGTTCATCGCAAAACGCGGCGCCTTTAGCGCGAAGACGAAATCGTCGGGGGTCTCGTCGTGCCAGCGAGCGAAACTTTCGGGGCGCTGGGCGCCGTAGTAGGTGCTGTTGATTTCGATGGTCGACAGGCTGCGGCTCGCGTATTCGAGTTCGCGCCGCTGGGGGAGGCCGTCCGGATAGAACGTGCCACGCCATTCCGGATAGATCCAGCCGCCGATGCCGACACGGATGCGGGAAGCGGCGGAGAAATCGGAGGAAGCCTTCATCGGGATGCGTCCGCGATATTCGGAAAGCGGCAGTGTAGCGTGCCGGCGTAACGTCGGTGGCGCAATGGTCCGGGCGGAACGGCGCCCAGAGGCGTCGCGGAGTTTTGAGACTAGTCCGATATTGTCTGGCTGGCTTGAACGGTAACTTGGGAGGGTTGCTGTAAGAGAGAATCTCATGGAACATCAGATTTCCCGCCAGCCCTGCCTGGAGCTGAACGATGAACAATGGAACAGCGTCGCATCGCTGTTTCACGAAGGGCGTCTTGGCGGCCCGCGCCGCGGACGGCCCGCGCATTGCGCGCGGGCCGTGTTCGAAGCTATCCACTCGGTACTGCGGACCGGTTCGGTCTGGTCCGCGTTGCCCGACTGCTATCCCGACTTTCGCACCTGTCACCGGCGCTTCAAGGGCTGGTTCGAGGCGGGCCTCGTGCAGCAGGCCATGGCGAGCCTGTACGGCGAGGAGGGCATTGCCCTGTGTTCGGCGATGAGCGCCCGCATGCAGTCCTGGCGCGCCCCTGTGGGCCGCAAACCGAGCTTTCCGGTCGCATCCACGCTGCGCTGGCCGGTCGTGCGGCCAATCGTCGTGCGCTGACCCTCCCCGGGGCGCCGGCGCGGGCGACCGTCGCCGGTCCGATCCCGGGCGCCTGCCGGTGCGCCGTCACGAACGTCCCCGCCGGCAGGCCCGCGCCGGGCAGCGACCCTGCGGTATTCCACCTCATTCGATGCTGTTCGCATGCCGCGCCTCGCCATGTTTAGCGGGTGGCACGGCTTGACCGAATCGCTTCGCGTTTGCGCTCGTCTTTGTCCTTGCGCCCCACGGTGCGCGATACTGTTACGTTTTACACATCGATAACAGAGACAACATGGCGCACTTCGATGTATTCAACGGCGACGCGGACGGCATCTGCGCGCTGCACCAGCTTCGTCTCGCGAGGCCGCTGGAGACGAAGCTCGTGACCGGCGTGAAGCGGGATACGGCGCTCGTCGCGCGCGTGCCGGCCAGGGCAGGCGATACGCTGACGGTACTCGACATCTCGTTCGACACGAATCGCGAGGCGCTCGTCAAGCTGCTAGAAATGGGCGTACGAGTCGAATACTTCGACCATCATTACGCGGGCGACCTGCCGCACACCGTGAATCTCGTCGCGCATATCGACACCACCGCTCAGGTTTGCACGAGCGTGCTGGTGGATCGTCACGTGGGCGGACGCTATCGTGGGTGGGCGATCACGGCGGCGTGGGGGGACAATCTGCCCGCCACGGCTCGTGCGCTTGCGCAGCAGGCCGGTTTGAGCGACGCGCAGTCCGGGCAGTTGCGCGAGCTGGGCGAGTCGATCAACTACAACGCCTACGGCGACGCGGTCTCGGACCTGATGATCGCGCCCCAGACACTCTACGAGGCGATCCGGCCCTACGCCGATCCGTTCGACTTCCTCGGGGCCGAGCCGTTCGTCGGGCAACTCGCCGAGCGCCGCCACGAGGATCTCGCGCTCGCCCAGGCCGTGACGCCGCTCATCGCATTGCAGTACGGCAGCGTTGTCGTGCTGCCGGACGCGCCATGGGCGCGCCGCGTGCGCGGGGTGTTCGGCAATGCGCTGGCTGTCGAGGAGCCCACGCGCGCGCACGCCGTACTGACCACGAATGCGGACGGCAGCTATGCCGTGAGCGTGCGCGCGCCGCTCGCAAGCCCGCGCGGCGCCGACGAACTGTGCCGCGGTTTTCCGGGCGGCAACGGCCGGGTAGGCGCCGCGGGCATCAACTGCCTCGCGGCGGACCGGCTCGACGTGTTCGTGACCGCTTTCGCACGAGTATTCGGCCGGGGAGGCTGAGGGCGTTGCATAGCCTTGCGCAGTGATGCGCCGCTCGCATGCCGACCGCGTAACATGATTCTTGTGGACACCGCGCATTCATCCGCGGTGCATTGCCCGGGAGCCAGGCCATGCGTGCGATGCTGTTCGACGGCACGAGTCCGTTGCTGCGCGAAGTCGATTTGCCCGACCCCGAACCGGGCGAGGGCGAATTGCTGATCGACGTGCACGCGTGCGGCGTTTGCCGTACCGATCTGCATGTCGTCGACGGCGAGCTTCGGCATCCGAAGAAACCGGTGATTCCGGGGCACGAGATCGTCGGCACGGTCGCGGCGCTCGGGCGCGGCGTCACCGGGTTCGCGCCGGGCGACCGCGTGGGCGTGCCGTGGCTCGGCCACACCTGCGGCCATTGCCGCTTCTGCCTGCGCGGCCGCGAGAACCTCTGCGACACGCCCGGCTTCACCGGCTATACGCTCGACGGCGGTTATGCGCAACGCACCGTCGCCGACGCACGCTATTGCTTCCATCTGCCGCGCCAGTACAGCGACGTCGACGCGGCGCCGCTGCTGTGCGCCGGCTTGATCGGCTATCGCACGCTGGCGATGGCGGGCGATGCCGAGCGCATCGGCATTTACGGATTCGGCGCTGCGGCGCATATCGTCGCGCAGGTCGCGCGGCATCAGGGCCGCACCGTGTATGCGTTCACCCGTCCTGGCGACAACCCGGCCCAACAGTTCGCGCGGCGCCTCGGGGCTGCATGGGCGGGCGGCAGCGACGAGCCGGCGCCCGAGGCGCTCGATGCCGCCCTGCTGTTCGCTCCCGTGGGCGCGCTCGTGCCGGCCGCGCTGCGGGCGGTCGCGAAGGGCGGCACGGTGGTCTGCGGCGGCATCCATATGAGCGACATTCCGGCGTTTCCCTACGCGTGGCTCTGGGACGAACGGCACATCGTGTCGGTCGCGAACCTCACGCGCGAGGACGGCGCGGCGTTCATGGCGATTGCCGCGCGCCACACGCTCGAAATCGAGGCAAAACCTTACCCGCTCGCGCGCGCGAACGAAGCGCTCGCCGACCTGCGCGAGGGACGGCTGACGGGCGCGGCGGTGCTGACCCTGCGCTGATGAGTGCATGCGGGGCGGCGGCGCTCAATGGCCGCCGCGCATCATGGGCATTGCCCGGGAGGTCACGATGTACAAGGAAATTCTGGTGGCGGTCGATGGCAGCCGTAGCGGCCGCCGCGCGCTCGACGAGGCCGTAAAGATCGCGAAGGCGACGGGCGGCCGCGTGCAGGCGCTGTGCGTCGTGCAGCATCCCGCACGGCTCGTGGATGTCGCCTCGGGCTTCGCCGAGGAGCCGACGCGCCAGTCCGCGGAGAACGACGCCGCCACGCTGGCGTTCGAGGAAGCGAGGGCGGTGTTCGCGCGCGAAGGGGTAGAAGGCAGCACGCGCGCCGCCGATTCGAGCGGCGAAGAAATTGCCGCGGTGATTTATCGCATCGCGGCTGAAGAGGGCGTCGAACTCGTCGTGATGGGCACGCGCGGCCTTTCGGGCGTGAAACGGCTGTTGCTGGGCAGCGTGGCGGAATCGTTCCTGCGCATGGCCGATCGTCCCGTGATGCTCGTGCGCTGCGAGGACGAGGCCGCCGCGTGAGCGTCCACAATTCGTGAAGCACTTCGTGCTGGTCCGGCGATTAATCTCGAAATTGCTGGGAAAGGGGTTGGGTGGCGTCTGTCGGGTCACTCTGTTTTCTCGATAAATGATCTGGATCAGCGGGTGGAAGCGCATCCGTCACGCAGCGGCCAATCTTCGTGCCTATGATGATGAGGTGATCGAGCGAACCTGAAGTCTGCTGCATCCCGAACCCTCGGTGCAGCGCCGCCTGGGCCGCCGCGATCCGCTGCGCGCAGCCCGCACGTGCATCGAACGAACGTGCGTCGTGTGGCGCGCCGTCCGCGCCCGAAATCCGGACATGACCGGGTCCGAACCGCACATGCCGCCCGCGTTCGCTCCCGCCGGTCCGTGGCGCGCCGAACCCGGCGCCGCGCCGGGCATTCCGATCCTGAGAGGACCCCGCTCATGGCTACCGTTTCCTTTTCTGCATTCGATGCGTACCGAGTCAACGCCAGTGCCGCACTTCAACTGCTCGAACATGGCCAGCAGTGGCGCGAACAACTCCTGAAGTTGCAGCAGCGCCGCCTTGCGCGCGACAGGGCAGCGCTTGAAAGCACGCTGGAATCCTTGCGCGAGGCCCATGACTGGAGCGACTTCGCCACCGCCGGCCAGAGCGTGCTGCACGACTACGTCGGCGCGAGCACCGCGCTCTGGCAGGAGGGCGTCGCCGCCACGCTGCAGGGCGCAGGCGCGTGGAGCGATCTGGCGCGCGACCTCGCGCAGAACTGGCATGACTCGCTTGGCACGTTCCAGCCTGGCGCCGGCACGGCGTCCGCGCTGCCGATGCGCGACTGGATGGCGATGTTCGAGCGCGCCGTAGGCAGCGCTTATGCAGGCAATGGTGTGGTCAGCGACGCGGTCGTGCACACTGCCGAGCCCGCCGGGCATGCCCACGGAGAGCAGCATGGCCGCTAAACGTATCGCATTGGTAACGGGGGGCATGGGGGGCCTCGGCGAGGCGATCAGCCGAAGGCTGCACGACGCGGGCATGACCGTTGCGGTATCGCGCTCGCCCGGTAACGAGCGGGCGCCGGCGTGGCTCCAGGCGGAGCGTGCGGCCGGACGGCACTTCGAGTCGTACGAGATGAACGTCGCCGATTTCGACTCATGCCACCGCGCTGCCGAACGCGTCCTGAGCGAACTCGGCCAGGTGGACGTGCTCGTCAACAACGCGGGCATCACCTGCGACCGGACCTTCATGAAGATGACGAAGCCCGACTGGGACGCCGTGGTGCGCACCGACCTCGATGCGATCTTCAACGTCACGAAGCCGTTCGTGGCGGGCATGATCGAGCGCGGCTTCGGCCGCATCGTGAACGTCGGCTCGGTCAACGGCTCGCGCGGTGCATTCGGGCAGACCAACTATGCGGCGTCGAAGGCGGGGATGCACGGTTTCACGAAGTCGCTCGCGCTGGAGGTCGCGCGAAAGGGCGTTACCGTGAATACGGTGTCGCCGGGCTACCTCGCGACCCGGATGGTGGAAGCGGTACCGCAGGACGTGATGCAGACGCGCATCCTGCCGCAGATTCCCGTCGGGCGGCTCGGGCAGCCCGACGAAGTCGCCGCGCTGGTGGCGTTTCTGTGCTCGGACGACGCGGCGTTCATCACGGGCGCCGATATCGCCATCAACGGCGGAATGCATATGCAATGAAGCCGGCGGCGCGATGTGCCGTGGGCCAGCGGCAGCGAGCGCCGGGAAGCCGGCCGGAACGATGCGTCCCGGTCACGCTTTGCCCGTCTGCGGAATTCCGGATCTTCATTGAGGAATCCGATTTAACAGGCGAACAGCAAAAAAAGCCAAATCATTGCATTCGAACGGCACAACAATCCGCCGTGACGGCGAACGCGGCTTGCGCATCGTTTCTCGTATGGTCCACGCGCCGCGTTGCTGTGTCACATAATACCGCGAAACACGACTGTAGCGAAACTGTACCGCGGGACGACTATGCTGGTCGCTACGGGGAGTTCTGAACAGGAGAAATTCGATGCTCAGTCACCACGAGCTTGCTGCACTGCTGTTGATCCGGGATGCGGATACGCCGATTCAGGCACTCGATTCCGACTTTCTCGCGCTGCAACGATATCAACTCGTCGAGATGGACGTAACCGAGCGCGATCCGGCGCTGCGCCTCACGAGCCGCGGTCAGGAACTGCTGAAGCGACTCGCACCGGTTGGCGCGAATGGCTGAGTACATGGGCCGGCAGCACAATGGCAGGACGTGTCAAGACGTTGATAGCGAGCGCTACGTGCGTTACAAATGCGTAACGAACGGCGAAGCGGCTTGCGTTACAGTTTGTCACGTCGAGCATCACAACTATCATCCGTTGCGCGTTTGCCATCGCGTTCACTGACATTCGCGTTATCCGGCAAGCGATGCCGCACAAAGATGCGGCATTTTTTTACGCAATATTAATCAGGATTACATAGTAGATGCCGGAAGGAAACCGCTGTAGAGTCGTGGGTGTCATGGCTGTAACGCGGGTAAACGTCGCGCATATAATTGACACGCTCGCCGGCTATGCTGAGGCCGGCCGCAAGCTGGCCGTGGCAAGTTCTGGCGATGGTGGCCAGGCCGTGCCGGTCTTTGGAGCGGCGTTCGGCAATTCACGGCACAATGAGCCCGTCGGGTATGTCCGCTATCGGCGGTTGCGGCCAGCCGGTGCCGCGCCGCTTTCGAACGGCTACGAAGAACGATGAAGAAGTGGACTCTGGCCTTTGCTGCCGCAGCGCTCGCGGCTGGCTCCAGCCCGTCGCACGCGCAGGAGTTCTCGCTGTACGGGGGAGGACTGAGGAGCGGCTCCAACCACACCTACTCGTGGGCGATGGACTACACCGAAGGCTTCGGTGAGTATTTCGCGGCCAGTATCGACTGGCTCAACGAAGGCCACATTCCCGACCATCACCGTGACGGCCAGGCGATCCAGGGCTGGTTCCGCCTGCCGCTCGCGCAGCGGCGCCTCGTGCTCGCGCTCGGCGTGGGGCCTTATCGATACTTCGACACCGAGGCCGCCACGCAGGGGCTTGGCTACTCGAATACGCATGGCTGGGGCGTGGTCTACAGCGCACGCGCAACATGGTATGCGTCGAACCGGGTGACCGCAAACCTGCAACTGAACCGCGTGCAGGTCGTCAACGGTCCGTCGACGACCGCGCTGCTGCTCGGCATCGGCTATCAGCTCGACGCGCCCGACAGGCCGGGACCGCGCGATTGGGCCCTGCCGCGCACGCACGACGTCACGAACAACGAAATTACGCTGATGGCCGGGGAGACGATCCTCAACAGCCTTCAGTCGCAGACTTCGGCGGCGGAATCGATCGAATACCGCCGCGGGCTCTGGCATTTCGTCGACGCGACCATCGGCTATCTGCACGAGGGCAACGGCATCGAGGCGCGGCGCGACGGCGCCACGGCCCAACTCTGGCTCACGCGGGCGTTCCTCGACGACAAGCTCACGCTCGGCTTCGGCGCGGGCCTGTATGCGGCCGTCCATCATGGCCGCAATGGCGACGATCGCGATACGGGCGACGGGATTCTCTCCGGCCTCGTTTCGGTGTCGGCGTCTTACCGCGTGACGCAGCACTGGGCCGCGCGCGTCACGTGGAACCGGGTGGTGACGCGCTATAGCCGTGATACCGACGTGATCCTGGGCGGCATCGGCTACCGTTTCTGAGACGGCCGCCGCGAGGCTCAAGCGGGAGACAGACCGGTTCCGCCAGACGGGCGATCAGCCTCCGCCCGGCAGTCTTCCGCCACCCCCTCCTCCGCCGCCACCGCCCCCACCCGGCGGCCTTCCGCCCCCCCCGGGCGGGCGGCCGCCAGAATTCCCGCCAGGCGGGCGCCCGCCGCCCGCGCCGGGTTGTCCACCGGGCGGCCGGGGGCCCGGGCCGGCGCCAGGGGGCCGGCCGCCTTGTCCCGGTCCTGCGCCCGGAGGCCGGTTGCCGTTGTGGCCCGAACCTCCACCGTGCGGCGGCGGCTTCCCGCCGTGCGAGGGCGGACGCGGACCCGGCCGGGGCGGCGGCGCGGGCCGCGGCGGCGGGTGCCGCGTCCAGCGGGACTGATTGCCGTACCAGGGGCGGTCGCGATAATAGTTGCCCCAATAGGCGCCGATCGAGAACGTGACGATGGGCAGGCCAATGGTGGCGCCATAGTTGAGGAGCGGAACGGGGCTACCCTGATACGGATAGTTCAGGTAGCCGCCGTATACCCAGCCGCGCAGGCCTGGCAGGCTCACGTCGCACCAGCTATAGCCCGCGACGCAGCCCATCACCGCCAGTTGCACGCCGCCCGGTACCTGCGCGACGACGGGGTAGTCGCCCGCCGGGCCCGCATAGAGATTCACGGTCATGCTCGTGATGGCCTGGCTTTGGGCGTATGCCGGCGCCGAGACCGCGAAGGTGCCGGCGAGACCGGCAAGCACTGCACCGACAAGCTGCTTGCGCATCGCAGTTGCTCCGTGGAGAGGGGATGGCTCGAAGATCGTTGCGTGATCAGCCATTACGGTAGCAGATCAGGCTCTCCGGAGCGCTGCTTTTGCCGGGATACCTTTACGACGTTTTGCTTGCTACCTGCGCTTGAGCTTTTGCAGCAGATAGTCGCGCAGCACGATCGCGTGATTGTGCTCGACGTCGCGCGAACCGTAGAGCAGGGCGACCGGCCCCTTCGCGCAGGCTTCGGCGAGCGGCTGCCAGGCGGCAGGATTCGCGTCGAGCTCCGCCAGGTAGCGCTGCTCGAACGCGTTCCATTGCGTCGGGTCCTGATGAAACCACTGTCGTAGCGCCGTGCTCGGTGCAACTTCCTTTAGCCACTGCACATGCGCGAGCGTCTCCTTGCGGATGCCGCGCGGCCAGAGCCGGTCGACGAGGAAGCACGCGTGACCGGCAGTGGGCGGCGGATCGTAGACGCGCTGGATGTCGATGATCGGCTTGCTCATGGTGCGGTCTCCCGAGGGGCGCTTGGTGGAGGAAGGACGCGAGGGCGCGAGCGCTGCCGCCACGCGCTCGCGCAGCGCCGGCAGCACGTCGTGCTCGAACCAGGTGTGGCGCTTGAGCCAGGGCTGGTTGCGCGGCGACGGATGCGGCAGCGGCAAATAGTCGGGCAGGTAGTCGCAGGCTTGCTCGACGGTCTCGGTCAGCGAGGCCTTGCGCCGCGCGCCGAGGAACGCACGCTGCGCGTACTGGCCGACGAGCAGCGTGAGCCGGACGTCGGGCAGTTGCGCCAGCAGGCGCGCGTGCCACAGCGGCGCGCATTCGGGGCGCGGCGGGTTGTCGCCGTCGGCGGCGCGTCCCGGGTAGCAGAAGCCCATTGGCACGAGCGCGACTTTCGACGCGTCGTAGAAGGTCTCGCGGTCGATGCCCAGCCAGCCGCGCAGGCGCTCGCCGCTCGCGTCGTCCCAGGGGACGCCCGAGGCGTGGACTTTGGCGCCGGGCGCCTGCCCCACGATCAACAGCCGCGAGCCCAGGCCCGCCTGCACGACCGGACGCGGGCCGAGCGGCAAGCTTTCGGCGCAGATCCGGCAGGCGCGGATTTCCGCGAGCAAACGGGGCAGGGCGGGTGTGGCAGGCACGATGAGGAACGAGACGGGGCCGGTGCAATCGATGGTGACGAGTCTATCAAACGCGTCGCCGTTGCCAACCGCCGCACCAACCGTACCAACCGCACCGCGGCCGCAGTGGCGAGACGCCGGAGTGCGAACGCGCGTAGACTCGGACGGAAGCGCCGTGCAGACGGATGTCGAGCAGGGAGGCGCGTTTCTTGCGCAGTGGCGCGGCGGGCGTCGTCGGTGCGATAGCCCCGGCGCATCGCAAGGAGGCTTCATGAGATTGCTTGCTGTTCATCCGAGCGGTCTGATGTATACGCGCGTATTCCTGCGGCTCGAACCGCTTGGCCTCGAAGCGGTGGCAGGTGCGGCGCGCGAGGCGGGCCACGACGTGCGCCTCGTCGACCTGCAGGCCGACACGCACGCCGGCCTCATGCGCACACTGCGCGAGTTCCGGCCCGAGGCGCTGTGCTTTTCCGGCAATTACCTCGCGAATATTCCCGAAATCGTCGATCTCTCGAAAGCCGTAAAGGCGGCGCTGCCGTCGTGCTTCGTCTTCGTCGGCGGCCATAGCGTCTCGTTCACCGCCGCCGACCTGCTGCGCCACGCAGCGGGCGCGATCGACTGTGTGCTGCGCGGCGAAGGCGAGGCTTCGGTGGCAGCCCTGCTCGAAGCGGTGGCGAGCGGCGGCAATCTGCTCGCGGTGCCGGGCGTATTGACGCGCGACGGGTCGGGGCCGCCGCCGCGCTTCGTCGAAGACCTCGATACGGTGCGCCCCGCGCGCGACCTGTTGCGGCATCGCCGGCGGTACTTCATCGGCACGCTCGATCCGTGCGCGTCCATCGAGTTCGCGCGCGGTTGCCCGTGGGACTGCACCTTCTGCAGCGCATGGACGTTCTATGGCCGCAGCTATCGCATCCGCAGCCCGGAAGTCGTGGTCGAGGAACTGGCCGCGCTGCGCGAGCCCGGGGTGTTCATCGTCGACGACGTGGCCTTCGTGCACGCCGAGCACGGCATGGCCATCGCCGAGGCGATTCGCCGGCGCGGCATCCGCAAGCGCTATTACCTCGAAACGCGCGGCGACGTTCTGCTGCGCAACAAGGACGTCTTCCGGGAATGGCAGGCGCTCGGGCTCAAGTACATGTTTCTCGGCCTGGAGGCAATCGACGAGGAAGGGCTCAAGGCGTTTCGCAAGCGTATCAGCCTCGACCGCAATTTCGAGGCGCTGGAGTTCGCGCGCTCGCTCGGCATCACGGTCGCGATCAACCTGATTGCCGACCCCGACTGGGACCGCGAGCGCTTCGAGACGATACGCCAGTGGTGTCTCGAGATTCCGGAGATCGTGAACATCAGCGTGAACACGCCTTATCCGGGCACCGAGAACTGGCAGCACGAATCGCGGCGCCTCACGAGCCTCGACTACCGGCTCTACGACATCCAGCACGCGGTCGTGCCGACGCGCTTGCCGCTGCCGGAGTTCTATGCGGAGCTTGTGCGCACGCAGCAGGTGCTCAACCGCAAGCACCTGGGCTGGACCGCGCTGCGCGGCGCGGCGGGCCAGGCCGCGCGCCTTCTCGCGCATGGGCAGACGAACTTCGTGCGGATGCTGTGGCGTTTCAATTCGGTGTTCGACCCGCGTCTGCAGATGGCCGACCACGAACGCAACGTGCGCTACGAGATGGCGCCGCCGCCGGCGACGAACAGCGAGTCGCGCGTCGATATGAAAGCCATCTTCATTCACGGACCCATGGGCCGCCGGGGCCGCAGGATCGACGATGCCACCGAGAAGTTCGTCGACGAAACGCGCATGAGCGCCGGTTGACCGGTGCCATGGCAGGGCGAACCCGCTCAGCCGGCTTTGACGCCGTCGAGCCAGCCGTTCTTCGCGCTCGCCGCGGCGAGCTGCTTTGCGATGTTCTTCGCGAGTCTGGCCGTGTCGGACGAAACGGTATCGCGCTTCGTCTCGGACACGCCGTGCAGGCCGCCGCTCACAGCCGCGGACGTGGCGATCTGCCCCGCGGCCGCGCCGACGCCCGCCGTTTCCGCCATGCCGGGCATGTGACCGCTGTCGGCATTCGCCGAGAAGGTGGCGAGCGGTTGCGGCGCGCCGTAGGCGGGCCGATAGAGCACCGCCACCGTGGCTTCCACTTCGCTCTTGCCCGCGCCGAGGCCGATCACGATACGGCGGCGGCGATTGCCCGCGTCGATCTTCTCGAACTGGCCTTCGACGATGAGTGCGTTGCGGCCGCTGGGGGCGGGGCCGTCCACGCGCATGGCGGGCACGCCCATCGACTGGAGCTGGTGCACGATGTCGTCGGCGAGCTGTTCGCGCGCCTTGAGCGCGGTCTGCAGTTGTTGCTGCGCGGCCGAGGTGCCGCTCGCCGTCGACATGAGCTTCTGGAGCAGGCCGCTGTCGTCGAGTTTGACCTGGTCTGCCGCGGCGTCGAATGCGTACACGTAGACGATTTCGGCTTTCGCCGCGGGCACCGGCCCGGTCGATTGCATGACGGGCATGGCCGAGGCGCAGCCCGCGCTGAAGATGGAACCGGCGATCAGCGCCGTGCCCGCGAGACGTTTGGCCTTGATGACGAGGGAATGGAGGGAGGGGTTCATGTCGATGTCCGTTGCCTGAGTGGCGCGATTGAGGGCGGCGGGTTGCCGACGAGTTGCCGATAATCGCCACATAATCAGGATTGCGAACTATCGGGGAGGGTTGCTCGACGCTTGCGGGCCGTTCGGGCCGGCTTCGTTTCGCAACGCTCAGGCGCAAGTATGAGGGGGTGGGCGCGATCGCGCCACGCGCAAATTATGTCGATTCATGTCACCGGCACGGTCGTGCGAAAGCCCGGAAGCGTTCAGGCGCGCGGCATGCCGGTCGGCACGGCGAGCGGATCGAGCGGCAGGACGACGAGCGCTTCGAGGCCGCCGCCGTCGCGGTCGCGGAAGGTGAGGGAGCCGCCATGCAGGCGCGCGATGCGATCGACGATCGCGAGCCCAAGGCCGGTGCCGCCCGAGTGCGTGCGCGCATTCGTGCCCCGGCTGAACGGCGCCTTCAGCCGTTCGAGTTCGGCGGCGCCGATGCCGTTGCCGCGGTCGCACACGGCCACATGCGCGGCGTCGTGCGCGACCCAGGTGCGCACGAGGAGGCCGCTGTGCCCATAGGCGACCGCGTTCTGCATGAGATTCATGAGCAGGCGCATTACGGCGACGGGCCGGAACGCAAATGGAGGAATCGGGCCTTCCTCGAACTCGAATTCGTGGCCGAGTCCCGCGAAATCGGCGACGAGCTGTCCGGCCAGCGCGTTGATGTCTCCCATCTGGGGTGGCTCGCGCTCGCCGCTGCCCGCGTAGTCCATGAATTGCTGCAGGATCGTGTCGATACGATCGAGATAGCTTTCCGACGACGCCACCAGCGCGTCGTTCGTGCCGCGCGGCAGGGCCATCGCGATCGCGAGGCGCAGCTTCGTGAGCGGCGTGCGGATGTCGTGCGACACACCGGCCAGCATCAGCGCGCGTGTCGTTTCGGCCTGCTGCAGCGCCTCGGTCATCTGGTTGAACGCGCGGCTCACCTGGGCGATCTCGG
Organism: Paraburkholderia sp. AV2; assembly: GCF_054968425.1. Taxonomy (NCBI): domain Bacteria; kingdom Pseudomonadati; phylum Pseudomonadota; class Betaproteobacteria; order Burkholderiales; family Burkholderiaceae; genus Paraburkholderia; species Paraburkholderia sp. AV2. The sequence continues at coordinate 85,930 of NZ_JBANLK010000015.1, read as the reverse complement.
TCGGACCGTCGGTGGGCAGGGGCGGCGGAGTTTCGCCCGCGCTCAGGCGGCGAGCGGCGCGGGCGAGCTCGGCCAGCGGGCGGTTCAGGTGCAACTGGATCAGGTAGCCGGTGAGCGCCGCGAGCAGGGCGAGCACGAGCGAGAGGGCGAGCGTCGTCATGAGGCCGGCTGCCTGCGTGTCGGGGACCATCGGCATGGGTAGCCATGCCGGCTCGCCCGCCGCGTGCAGGCGGATCCACAGACGCTGATCGGCGCCGCCCTGCCATTGCACGGGCATGTCGGCGGGCAGGTGGCGCTGCAATTGCGCGACGAAAACGTCGCGTTGCCACGTGCGGAAAAAATTCAGGAGGGTGGGCGGCTGCGGGGGAATCGCGGGCGGCGGGTCGCGCTGCGCGTGAAGGCGGGCGGCGGCGGCGCGCCCTTCGGCGGGCGGCATGCCTGCAATGGCGCCGTCCAGCAGCATCACGTAGTCGGCGAAAATGGTCGAGGCGCGTTCGATGCGCGGGCGCTGCACGAAATGCAGCAGCACCGCAAGCGAGCACACCTGCGCGAGCGCGACGAGGATCACCAGCAGCGCGATATTGCGCGCGAGCAGCGAGCGCGGGAGCGTGGCGCGCATCACGCGTCGACGCCGGCCACGAGCATATAGCCGATGCCCCAGACCGTCTTGATGAAGCGCGGCTTCGCCGGATCGTCTTCGACGATCTGGCGCAGCCGCAGGATCTGGACGTCCACGCTGCGGTCGAGCGCGTCGTGATCGCGGCCCCGCGCTCGCGCCAGCAGGTTTTCCCGGCTCACGGCGCGGTTCGGCGAGGACCCGAGCGCGTGCAGCAGGAGCATCTGCGCCGAATGCACCTCGACGGGCTGGCCGTCGCGCAGGAGCGTTTGTTTGCCGACGTCGAAGGTGAAGTCGCCGAAGCGCAGGACCTGCGAGGTCACGGTCGGCTCGCCCGCCGCCATCTTCTGGCGGCGCAGCAGCGCGCGGATGCGCGCGATGAGTTCGTCGGGCAGGAAGGGCTTGGCGAGGTAGTCGTCGGCGCCGGTTTCGAGGCCGACGACCTTGTCGGCCGCGTCGCCCTTCGCCGTGAGCATGAGGATGGGCAGCGTCTGGCCCTCGGCGCGCAGACGCCTGCAGACAGCGAGACCGTCTTCGGGCTCCATCATCAGATCGAGCACGAGCAGATCGTACGGTTCGCGCTGCAGCAGACGGTCGAGCTTCCTGCCGTCCGCCACGGCGCGCACCTGGAAGCCGTGGCCGCTCAGGAAGCGCTGAAGCATATTGCGTAACTCCACCTCGTCGTCGAGTACGACGATCCTGCTGGCCTGCTCCATCGGTGGTCTCCTGGTAAGCCTGGCCGCGCCCGGCCTCAGCCGCCCTGACGGGCCGCCATCTTCTGGCGCATGAAGTCCTCGATCTGCGCCAGCGTGACGTAGCCCTGTTGCTGCGTGTCGATCTCGTCGAAATGCTGGGCCACCATCGGCATGCCGGCCTGCGCCTGGGCGCGGGTCAGCTTGCCGTCGCGGGTGGTGTTCGCGCTCGCGAAACGCGTTTGCAACTGGGATATCGCGCGTTCGACGCGGGCATTGTCGGCGCCCTGGGGCGGCGTGCCCTGAGCCGAGGCTGCTGCTGAAACGATACACAAAACGAGCACGGCAATCATCTTCTTCATGGGTTTCTCCGTGGGGTGGCCGGCATCCCTTGCCGGCCGGGTTGGGTTGATCAAGGTCGAAAGCGGTTGAACGGTCTACGGATCAGTTCCAGTGCGCGGGTACCCAGACGCCGCCGGCCCAGTGGCCCGGCACCCGGATGGCGGGGCGCGAAGCCGGTGCCACGTAGACGCCGCGGGGCACGACGTAGACGGATTGCGGCACCAGGCGAGCGACATACACGACCCGCGGCGGCGGCGCGACATAAACCGCAGTGGCGGGGGGCGGAGGCGCCACCACCACCGGCGCCGGCGCCACGGCCACGCCCACCGTCGTCACGGTACCGCCGGCGACAACCGCCGTTCCGCCTGTCGTGACCGTGCCGCCATGGACGACCGTCGTACCGCCCGAGGTGGTCACAACACCGGGCGCGACGCGCGGCGCGCTGCCCGAATGCGTGACGGTGCCGCCGTCCGTGCCGGTCGCGGTGCCCGAACGCGAGCAGGTCGAACCGGCGCAGTTCGTCGAAGCCGAGTGGCTCACCGTATTGCCGCCCGACCCCGTGATCGTGCCCGACGACGAATACTGTCCCGGTGCGTCGCGCGTCACGCTGCCCGCCGTCGAAGCGGTGCGTCCATCCGACCCGGTCATCGTGCCGGTATGCGAGCAGGTGTCGCTCGCGCAGCTCGTGTCGCCGGAATGCTGCACCGAGCGGCCATTCGGGCCGACGGCGGTGCCGCTGTTCGAGAACTGTCCCGGCGCGGTGCGCGTGACGGTGCCGGTGTTGGTGGCGACGCCGCCCCACGGCCCGACGGCTCCGCCCGCGTGCGAGCAACTACCGCCGCCGCACGAGCCCCCATGGGCCGTGTTGTAGGTGCCGTGCGGCGTGTAGGCGGTGCCGTGGCCGGACCATCCGGCGAAGGCCGGCGCGCTGGCACTGGCGAAGGCGAGCAGCGAAATGGCGGCGGCGAGAGTGCGGGTCTTCATCAGAGGTCCTTGCGATTCGTTTCGGGTCACGCTTTGGCGTGTCAGCGGGACGAACTATAGGACCGGGACGCGCGCCGGTCGCGTCATAAAGCATGTCGTGGTGTTACACGGAGGGCGGCTTCTTTGGGCGACGGGGTCCGGCGCATTTCCGGCGCTACGGTCCGTGCAGCGGGCGCGGGCGGGAATCCGGCGAACGCCGTTGCGCGGCATGCGTTCGCTTGCGCTGTCCGTGCGGCCCTCGGCGTGACAGGTGCCGTGACATACGGCGACATGGTTTGTGCGTGGTTTTTCCGGGGCCGCGCTTCTAGAGTGCGTTTCATCCGACGCACTGGCGGCCTGATCCGCCCACGGCGCGTCCTTTTTCACCCGACAAAAGACTCATCATGCTCACCACCGGAAAAATTGCGTACTACGTGACGTTGTTCGTCATCGTCGTTTCGTTGATCGAAGCTTGCGTACTGACGTGGCGCCAACGCCGCAGCGGCACGCCGTTCGATTGGTATGAAGTCTGGCTCTCGCTCGCCGACCTTGCCGGACGCAAGCTCTTCGCGCTCGTGCCGCTTTCGCTCGCCGCACCGGTCTTTGCCTTCGCCTGGGAGCATCGCCTTTACACGCTGCATTTCGACAGCCTCCTGCTCGCGTTGCCGATCTTCGTTGGCCAGGAGTTTTGCTATTACTGGTATCACCGTGCGTCGCACCGTATCCGTTTCTTCTGGGCGACACATGCGGTGCACCACTCGCCCAACCAGTTGACGCTCTCTTCCGCGTACCGGCTCGGCTGGACCGGCAAGCTCACGGGTCCCGCCATGTTCTTCGCGCCGCTCGTGTGGCTGGGCGTGCACCCGGAGGTCGTGCTCGCGATGCTCTCGTTCAATCTGCTCTACCAGTTCTGGCTGCACAACACCTGGATACCGAGGCTCGGCTGGCTCGAGTACGTGTTCAACACGCCCTCCGCGCATCGCGTGCATCATGCGTCGAATGTCGATTACCTCGACGCGAACTATGGCGGCGTGCTGATCGTGTTCGATCGGCTGTTCGGTACCTACGTCGCCGAACGTGCCGACGAACCGTGCCGGTATGGTCTCGTCACGCCGACGCGGCCGCGCAATCCGCTCGTCGTCGAGTTCGAGCACTGGGTCAGCCTGGTCCGTGACGTGGCCGCGGCGAAGACGCTATGGACGGCGGTGCGCCATGTCGTTCTGCCGCCGGGCTGGAGTCCGGACGGCAAGGGCACGACAACGGAAGCGTTGCGCAGGCGCAGCCTCGTGGCGGCGCGCAGCGAGGCTTGAAGCTGCGCCGCATGCTTGAAGCGATGTAAGGGTGTGCGCGCAGGCGGCCGACCGGCCGCCGTGTTGAATCGTGTTGAACCGGGATGGATGAAACGGCTATGGAAACGGGCACAACGGACATGACAGGCGCAGCCGGAGTCAAGGGCAAGGTGGTGGCGATCACGGGCGGCTTCGGCAATCTGGGCGTCGCGACAGCGGCGTGGCTGATTGCGCGCGGCGCACGCGTGGCGCTCATCGGACGCGGCGCAGCGCCCGCGAAGGACGCGCTGCCAGCCGGCGTCGGCGAAGCGGCTGGCATCGGCGGCGTCGATCTGACCGACGTCGCGGCGGCGCGCGAAGCGCTGGATATCGTGAACACGCAATTGGGCGGGCTCGACGCGCTGCTCAACATCGCTGGCGCGTTCCGTTGGGAGACCGTGGCGGACGGCGATCCGGCCACCTGGGACCTGATGTTCGAATTGAACGTAAAGACGGCGCTGAACGCATCGCGGGCCGCGTTACCGCATCTGCTGCGCGGCAAGGCGGGGCGGATCGTGAATATCGGCGCGGGCGCGGGATGGAAAGCCGGACTCGGGACGGGCGCCTATGCGGCTTCGAAAGCCGGCGTCGCCCGGCTGACCGAGGCGCTTGCGGAGGAGTTGAAGGACAAGGGCGTGACCGTCAACGCAGTCCTGCCGGGCATTATCGATACGCCGCAGAACCGCAAGGACATGCCCGATGCGGATTTCACGCGCTGGGTGGCGCCGCATGAAGTCGCAGCGCTCATTGGATTTCTGCTATCGGCCGAGGCCCAGGCGATTACGGGGGCGCTGATTCCCGTGAACGGGCGCATGTGAACGTCGTGGGGGGGGGGGGCGCCCGCCGCCCGTGGGGGGGGGCGGGGGGGCCGCGGGGGCGGCGGCCACGGTGGGGGGGGCCACGGTGGTGGAGGACACGGTGGGGGCC
>NZ_JBANLK010000015.1:0-81053 GCF_054968425.1 Paraburkholderia sp. AV2 | reverse complement strand
AGCGCCCGCGCCCCCGGCTATCCCGGGGGCGCGTATCCCCGGCACGGGGCGCAGGTCACCGGCGCGCGGGGGCGCGGCGCCGCCCGCCCACCGGCAATCCCGCTTACCGGGGGCTGTGCCGGTTAGCGACCGCCGTGAGCGCCACCCATGCCACCCATGCCGCCGCCCCATTGGCCGCCGCCGCCGTGGCTACCACCGCCCCAGTGACCGCCGCCGCCGTGCCAGCCACCGCCATGCCAACCGCCGCCATGCCACCCTCCGTGCCAGCCGTTGCCATGCCACCAGTAGCCGTGATGGTAGTAGTAACCGCCGCCACCGCCCCAGAAGCCGATGCCTGCATCACCTGGGTAATAGCCGTAAGCGTAAGGATAGGGATAGCCATACCCATAATCGTTGTAATACGGATAGCCAGAGCCGTCATAGTACGGATAGCCATATCCAGGTGCCACGGCGCAGCCGGCCAGCATGGCCGCTGCCACGAGTACAGAAATAAGCCGCAACACGATCATCTCCGTCTGTTTTAATGCTTGGAAACAAAAGCACGGGGCCAGGTTCAAGCATAATTGTGTCGACAGTTTACCGGGTCGGGTGGCAACGTGCTGCGGCGGGCGCAACGCGTCAGGCATTCGACAGCTTCGGGCGGCGCCCCGAGGCCACGCGATCGGCGATCCAGACGGCGAGGATCGTCGCCCCCATCAAGGGAAATACGACGCCGAGCACGACGAGGCCGGCTTTCCACGCCCGCATGGGCGGTGCCGCGCGTTCGCGGGAGGGCGCGCCGAGCGTCCGCGAGGGCCGGCGCAGCCACCACATCACGAAGCCGGTCACGGCAAGGGCGCAGAGCCCGAGCGAGATCGCGGCGCAGATCCATTGATTGAGGATGCCGAAGTATCGCCCCATGTGCAGGGATGTACCGTAAGAGATGGCCTGGGAGACGGCGCCATAGTCGCGGTAGCGGATGTCCTTGAGCACCTTGCCGCTGTACTGATCGATATAGACGGTCCGCTCGTCCTTCGGATCGGGCGGGAAGTACGACACGGTGTAGACACCCGCGGGCGAGGCGGGCAGCGCGACGTCATAGCCGCCCGGCACGCCGAGTCCGCGCATTTGCGCCACCACGTCGTCGAGCGTCCGATGCGGCGAGCCGGCCTGTGCCGTGCCGGGCGAGCGCAGCACCGGCACGGCGCCGACGGCCCACGGCACGTTGGGCAACGGCAGGTCGTCCATCACCATGCCGGGCATTGCTTCCATGCCGTGTCCCGCGTGCTCGCCGCGAGCCGGCACGGAAGATTTCATCGCAGTATCGCCGCCCCATGAGCCAGCCGGCGCGCCGAGGTCGGCGCGCGTGGCGAGCGCCTTGAACTGCTTGCCCCATGAGCCGGTCCACGGCAGCCCGCTGACGACGAACGCGAGCGCGCCCACCGCGAGCCAGATGCCGATCACGCCGTGCAGCCGCTTCCAGAGCGGCCGGCCGCGAGAGGCAAGACGCGGGACCAGCGCCGCGCGCCACGAAGCGCCCGCGCGCGGCCACCAGAGCGCGGCGCCGGTGGAGATCATCACCAGCGTCCAGCAGGCGGCCAGCTCCATCAGCAGCTCGCCGGGCTTGCCGAGCAGCAGCTTGCGATGCAGCATGCGATCGACCTGCATGAAGCGCCGGTCCACGTCGAGCGTTCCGAGCACCGCGCCCGTGTACGGATTCACGTACACGCTTTCTTTCGTTCCGCCGGGCAGGGCGAAGACGAATTCGGCACTGCGCGCCGGATCCGCTTCCACGTGGGCCCGGATCGGGCGCGCCTCGCGGGGGAGCGCGGTGCGTGCGCGGCCGAGCAGGGTGTCGGCGGACAGTCGCGGCGTCGCCGCCGGTTCGACCACGAGGCGATGCGGATACAGAAGCGGCTCGATCTGAGGCTGGAAGCAGTAGATCGTGCCGGTGATCGCCAGCACGACGAGGAACGGCATGACGAAGAGGCCGGCGTAGAAATGCCAGCGCCAAAGCGTGCGATAGCCGGGGTGAATGGCGCCGGCGCCAGACGTGGCGCGGGCAGTGGGAGTGGGCAGCGAAACGGACATCGGAGGCTCCTTTCAGGAAGGCTCGGGCGGCGCGGCGCTCAGAGGCGCAGCTTCGCCTCGCAGTAGAACGTGCGGCCGGGATACGGGTGATAGACGAAGTAGCGCTCGTCGAAGAGGTTGTCGACGCCCACGCCGATCTCGCTCGCTTTCGTGGGCCTGAACGTGAACTTCACGTCGGCGACCGTGTAGCTGCTGGTGCCGCCGAAGACGTTCGGGTTCGTGTCGGCGTTGGTGAGCGTGTTGTACTGGCGCCCTGAATAGCGGGCGGCGAGCGTAAGTGCCGCGCGTGCGTCGAAGCGGTATGTGGCCACGAGGTCCGCGCGCCACAGAGGAATCCGGTAGAAGTACTTACCGATGCTTGCCGGGTTCTGCGCATTCTCGATAATCTTCGACTGCGTGTACGCCACGCTTGCCGCAAGGTCGAATCCGTCGATGCCCACGTCTTCGCCCTGATAACTCGTCTCCACGCCGCGCGAGCGTACCTTGCCGATATTCTGGAAGCTCGTGACGTTCGGAATGACGGTGGTGTCGGTCTGGCTGAAGATCGTGTTCTTCACGTCGTCCTGAAACAGCGACAGCCGGAAGATCCCGTTCCAGTGCGCCCATTCGGCGGTCAGCTCTTTCGAGAGATCGTCTTCGGGGCGCAGGTTCGGATTGTTGTTGACAAGGGACGAGCCGTTCACCTGACCCTGGAACAGTTCGCTGACCGTTGGGAAACGGTAGGCGCGGCCGATCGAGGCGCGCAGCGTGAGGTTATCGGTCACGTCGAACGAGAGCGACGCCTTGGGCGAGACATGCTGGTCGCTCGCGTTCGCATACGGCACCGTCGAGCCGCCCAGCGCCTGATCGCCGTCGTAGGCGCGCCAGTCCTCCCAGCGCAGGCCGTAGACGAACTTCCAGCGCGGCAGGAAGCGCCAGGCATCCTGGGCGTAGAGCGCCTGGGTCTGCGTTTTGCCGGAGAAGGCATTGGCGAAGCTGCTCGCACTGCCGTCGCGCCACGCGAGCGTGTTCCAGGTCTGGTTGTCGAGGAAATAGTTGTCGTAGTGGTAGCCGAACGTGAGCCAATGCGCGCCGGGTCCGGCGTTCGGTGTGACCGGCGTCCACGTTGCCTTCAGGTCGAGCGTCTTCCAGCCGGTGCCGTCACCGAAAGTCACGACGCCGGGGCCGTCTCCAGGACCGCCCTGGTTGGCCGTGCGCGCGACACTGCCGGAAACGTCGTAGTACGAAGCAATTGCCTCGGCATTCCAGCCCGTTGCCTGATGCGTGCGCAGTGTTGCACCGTAAAGCCAGTTCTCGCTCCAGCCAAGGCTCGGCGCGAGCGCGGCCGCGGGGATGTTGTATTCGTAGCCGTCGATCGCGACCTTGCCGCTGTAGACGGGATTACCGTTCGCGTCGTAGAGGAAGGTCGAGGCGCTGCTGTTGTAGCTCTGATGCCAATAGCCCAGCGTCACGCCGCCCTGGACGGTGGGCGTGAAATCGTACTGCATGCGCAGCTTGAACTGGTCCTGGATCGTATGTTCGATGCCTTCGCCGTTTACGCCCAGTACGACGGTGGGGGCATTGGTCTGGTTGTTGTAGAAGTACGCGCCGTGGACCGGCGTATCGCCGGGCTGCGCGGGCGTGGCGAACTGCAGCGGCTGGCTCGTGTTTTCGAGGTGGTTGACGCCCAGCAGGTACGAGAATTTGCCGATGCGGTCGCCTATCGAGGCGCTCGTCTCGCTGCCGTTGAAGTTCTGGTTCACGCCGTAGAGGCTGAAGTGCTGCGTGAACGCCTTGACGTCGGCGTCGGCCTCGAAGTGCGTCGGCATGCGCGTGGTGATCAGCACGGTGGCGCCGAGCGAGTTGCCCGGATAAAGCGCCGAAAACGGGCCGTAGATCACGTCGACCTGCTGGATCTGGTCGGGGAACACCATCGACCAGCGCGGCGGGAACGAGTAGCTGTTGCCGAGCAGGTTCGACAGCAGGAGCCCGTCCGCGTAGACGAGGCCGCGCGCGCTTTGCGTGTTGCTCGTGCCGCGCACCGCGATGATCGAGTTGAGGTCGCCGATGAAGCGTTTGCGCACGGCGAGGTTGGGCAGGTACTTCAGCACGTCTTCGGTGTTGACGACGTTCCATTGATCGAACTGCGCGGGCGTCACGGTTTCCACCGTGCCGGGCAGGTTCGGATCGACGGCGGGCACGGGCGCGCCGCCCATGCCGCCGGCCGATGCGCTGACCGTGACGGTTGGCAGCACGGCTGTATTGGTCGTGGCTTCGGCGACGGTGGTTGACGCGGGAGCGGCATCGGCCGCCCAGGCAGTGGACGCCGTGAAAGAGACAGCGAGGGGAAGCGGCAGCAGGCCGAGCGAGGCAAGTCGGACCTGCCGCAGGGAGCGCGGCAAGATACGCTCGCGCAGGCGAGCGCAGCCGCCGCGTGAATCGGGCATGGACATGAAAGCGGTTTCCGGAATGCGTTGGATCCGCGGCCGAACGCATCCCGGAACGACAGGGGACAGCAGGACGACCGATGACGACAGCGATCAGGAAACGGCAGGCGGGCCGCGCGGACGGCCGGATGGGAAGGCGCCGAGCGGCGTGAAGCGGGTGGAGAGCGCTGCGACGGTGTTCACCGTGACGAGGCGCCTGGCGGCAAGCTCAGGCGGCGCAAGCGGTGTGATCGCGGCCTGATGCTGGAGCAGATGGCAGTAGCCGCAGGCGCCGAAAGCGTCGTCGGGCGACAGATGCTGGGCCGGCGTGCCCGGCTGAACGGCGGAACACAGGGCGACCGCGGTATCGGGATCGTGCGCGCGATGCGCGGCGACGAGCTGGCTCACGAGCGGCGCGAGCACGATGAGCCACATGGCGACGAGGCCAAGCCATGCGGTCAGCAGTGCGTGCTTGCGTGGAATCATGAAATTGAAAGGAAAATCGGCGCGAAGTGTAACATGGCCCGGGGTTTCCCCGAGTTTCCCCTGCCGCGAACGAACTCGATGCGAGTTGCATGGTCCTATTTCGCCAGTGCAGGAGCGCCCGCGAGCGTGACGGGCGCCACGAAGGCAACTAAGATCACTCTTCGAGAAATGACAGGATCCCCTTTATGCGCCGACGCCAATTCCTCATTCATAGCAGCGCTGTGCTCGCAACCGGCAGCCTCGCCCTCGCGGGCTGCACGACGACTTCGCTCGACGGAGGCGACACCTCCGCACAAAACGCGGCGAAGCGCCAGAGCATCGACGCGGACGTGGACGCCACGCTCGCGCGTCTTTACAACACGGTGAACGGTTCGCGCGAACTGCTTTCGAGAGCCAATGGCATTCTGGTATTTCCCAGCGTGATCTCGGCCGGCTTCTGGATCGGCGGGCAGTACGGCACCGGCGCGCTGCGCGTGGATGGCCGCACGACGGGCTACTACAGCACCGTGGCCGGCTCGTTCGGCTTGCAGATCGGCGCGCAGTCGAAGGCCATCATCTTCGCCTTCATGAACCACGAGGCGCTCGACAGCTTCCTGAACAGCCAGGGCTGGTCGGCCGGCGCGGACGCGACCGTCGCCGTCGTGACGGTGGGCGCCAACGGCAACATCGACACCTCGACCGCGACCAGCCCGGTCGAAGCCTTCGTGCTGACCAATGCCGGGCTGATGGCCGGCGTCTCGCTGGAAGGGGTGAAGGTATCGCGGCTCGTGATCTGATATGAGCACGCCAGCCCATATCTACGCGCAGAAGCACAAGATCCACTTTTCCGAATGCGATCCGGCCGGGATCGTGTTCTATCCGCAGTACTTCATTCTGTTCAACGACCTGATCGAGTCGTGGATCGACACCTTGATGCCCGAGGGTTATCACGGCGTAATCGGTGCGCGCCGTGTCGGCATGCCGACCGTGCATATCGAGGCGGACTTCAAGGCGATCAGCAGGATGGGCGAGGAGGTGTGGCTCTCGCTCGATGTCGAGCGGCTCGGCGAAGCCTCGCTCACGCTCGCGTGGGCTTGCACGGGCGCGGACGGCGTGCTGCGCATGGCGGCGCGGCAGACTATCGTGACGACCTCGCTCGATACGCATCGGGCGATCGCGATTCCGGGCGATCTGCGTGCGGCGATCGAGCGGTCGGCGGCGGCCGGCTGCTGATTTTTCCTGAAGCCGTTATTGCCGCCTATCTTTTGTGCTGCGCTAGTTACCGGGCTTCGAGTGCGGCCGTGAAGCGCTCGAATGCGCGTTCGTCGGTTCGCTCGAAGTGCAGCGGCGTGACCGAGATGCGGCCGGCATGGACCGTGGCCGTTTCCGTATCGGGGCCGTTCTCGCGCGGGCCGCGCGTGAAGCGCAGCCAGTGGTAGTCGATGCCGCGCGGGTCGATCTGCGGCACGACGTCGATGCCCTGGACGAGACCCACGCCCTGGCGCGTGACGACGAGCGGGCCCGCCGCGCTTGCGTCGATATCGGGAAAGTTGACGTTCAGGCAGATGGGCCGGTCGTGAGTGACGGCCGCGAGGCGCCGGATCGTCTCGGGCGCGAGAGCGCGCGCCGTATCCCAGCGCACGCGCTCGCGGTCCCGGAAGGTCTGGCTGAGCGCGATCGACGGCACGCCGAGCAGCAGGCCGGTCATGGCGGCGCCGACGGTGCCGGAAAACATCGTTTCCACGCCCAGATTGGCGCCGCGGTTGATGCCCGAGAGCACGAGCGTGGGCGTCACGTCGCCCATCAGATGGCGCATGGCCATCACGACGCAGTCGCCGGGCGTGCCGAGCACGCCGAAGCGCCGCTCGCCGCGCCGGCTCACGCGCAGCGGGGAGTGCAGGCTGATCGAGTGCGAGGTGCCGCTCTGGTCGTGCTCCGGCGCCACGACCCAGACTTCGTGCGCAAGTTCGGCGGCGACGGCTTCGAGCACGGCGAGACCGGGGGCGTCGATGCCGTCGTCGTTGGTCAACAGCACGCAGGGGAGTTTCTGATCGGAAGCGGGCATGGCGAGTCTCTTTCGTGGTTGGGCGCGGATCGACAGTCCGGCAGTCTGGCAGGTTGAGGCGAGGAAGGCAGCGGCCATTATGGAAGATAAAGGGCCACTGTGCGACGGACCGCAAGCTATCCGGGATAGACTACCGCGTTGGCCGAGGCCCCCGCACGGTACGTCCGGCCGCGAGGGCCGCGGCGCCTTTTTGTGATTGTTTGTGATGATGCGGCCCCCGCCGCAAGGAGACCCCGTGAAGCAGCAAGACTTGCCAGACATTGCTCGAGCGCTGTTCGTCGTTGCGATTCTCTGCGCATTGACGGTCGGCTCCCTGTACGTCATGCGCCCGTTCATTCCGGGACTCATCTGGGCGACGATGATCGTCGTCGCGACATGGCCCGCGATGCTCGCGGTCCAGCGCCGCCTTGGCAACCGGCGCGGGCTGGCCACGCTCGTCATGCTGCTGATCCTGCTGGTCGTGATCGTCATGCCGCTCTATGAAGCGATCTCGACGCTCGCGGAGCACGGCGCCGAAATCATGGACCTGATCCGCAAGCTGCCTGAGTACGCTTTGCCGCCGCCGCCCACCTGGGTTCATGACGTGCCGATGGTGGGCTCGCGCGTGGCCGACGAATGGCAGACGCTTTCGGATGCGGGTCCCGGCGGATTGCTCGCGCGGCTCGAACCCTACGTCTCCATCGCGGCGCACTGGCTCATCGGCCATGCCGCTTCGGTGGGCGTATTCGTCATCCACATGGTTATCACGGTGGTCATCACCGGCGTGCTGTACACGCAGGGCGAGAGCGCGGCCGCCTTCGTCACGCGCTTCGCGGAGCGCGTGGGCCCGCGCTACGGCGCGGAGGCCGTGCGTCTCGCAGGCGCGTCGATCCGCGCGGTGGCGCTCGGCATCGTCGTGACGGCGGTGCTTCAGTCGGCGCTCGGCGGCATCGGTCTCGCGGTGGCCGGCGTGCCGGGCGCGGGCGTGCTCACCGCCCTGATGCTCATGCTGTGCCTCGCGCAGATCGGTCCCGGACTGCCGCTGTTCGGCGGCGCGATCTGGTTGTTCGTGCACGACGCGCATGTCGCGGCGATCCTGCTCGCCATCTGGTCCGTCATGGTCGTCATGCTCGACAACTTCGTGCGCCCCGTCTTGATCCGGCGCGGCGTGAACCTCTCGATGCTACTGATTCTCTCGGGGGTGTTGGGCGGCATGTTCGCATTCGGCATCGTAGGGCTCTTCATCGGCCCCGCGATTCTTGCGGTGTCCTCTACGCTGCTGACCGCCTGGATCGACAAGACGTCGCCCGCTTCCGTCGAAGCCTCGGAATGAGTGAGCTAGTCTGCCGCCCGGCTTTTCGCGGGCGGTAAGAGGCGAGTTCGCTGAAATCAGGTCGGGCAGTTGGATATTTAACGTATTACGTTGGATTATTGACTGATTTGGGCGGCGCACCGCAATACGCCGCCGCTCCGGGCATCACATCGTGCGCAACGCCGCACGCTTGAGCTTGCCGGTTTCCGTGCGCGGGAGAGCGTCGATGAACGCGATGACGCGCGGATACTTGTACGCGGCAACGGCGTTCTTCACGAAGTTCTGCAGTTCGCCGACCATCGCTTCGTCGCCCTTGAAGCCGGGGCGCAGCACGACAAAGGCTTTCACCACCTGCCCGCGCAGTTCGTCGGGCGCGCCGATCACGCCGCACTCGGCCACGGCCGGATGCTGCATGAGCACGGTTTCCACTTCAGGTCCCGCGATGTTGTAGCCCGAGGAGACGATCATGTCGTCGGCGCGCGCCTGGTAGTACACATAGCCGTCCGCATCGATCGAGACTGCGTCGCCCGGCAGATTCCAGCCGTCGCGCACGAACTTCATCTGCCGCTCGTCGGCCAGATAGCGGCAGCCCGTTGGACCGCGCACGGCGAGGTGGCCGGTCACGCCCGGCGCGACCGGCTGGAGCGCGTCGTCGAGGGCCTGCACGACATAGCCCGGCACGGCGCGGCCAATCGAGCCGGGCCGCACTTCGGCGCCGGCCGAGGAGATGAAGATATGGATCATCTCCGTGCCGCCGATGCCATCCACCATCTCGATGCCCGTCGCTTCGCGCCAGAGCTCCCGCGTGGCTTGCGGCAGCGCTTCGCCCGCGGAGACCGTCTTGCGCAGGCTCGACAGATCGGCGTCTTTCGCGAGCGGCGCCATTTGCCGGTAGAAGGTGGGCGCGGTGAAGACGATGGTCGCGCCGAACCGCTCGATGGCCTGCAGCAGCAGCGCGGGCGTGAGTTTCTCGATCAGCACGGTCGAGGCGCCCACGCGCAGCGGGAAGCACAGGAGGCCGCCCAGTCCGAACGTAAATGCGAGCGGCGGCGTGCCGCAGAAGACGTCGTCGGCCGAGGGCTTCAATACATGGCGCGGGAAGAGATCGCACATCGCGAGCACGTCGCGATGAAAGTGCATGCAGCCCTTCGGCGTGCCCGTCGTTCCACTCGTGAAGGCAATCAGGCACACGTCGTCGGCCGCCGTGTCGCAGGCGGCGAACGTCGCCGGCTTGCTGGCCGCGAGACTCTCCAGGCTGCCCGGTGCGTCGTCGTGGAAGTAGCGCACCTGCTTGAGGTCCGCGCAGAAGAACGCGTCGGCGGGGTCCGTGCAGCGCGCAAGCTCGTCGGCGAGCCGCACGTCGCACAGCGCCGCGGCGACCTGGGCCTTGTCGATGATCTGCTTGAGTTCCTTCGCCCGCAGCAGCGGCATGGTGGGCACGACCACGAGCCCCGCCTTCAGCGCGGCGAGCAGCGCCACGGCCATCTGCAGCGTGTTGGGGCCGCGCAGCAGCACGCGGTTGCCGGGCACGAGGCCCATGTCCTCGATGAGGACGTGCGCGCTGCGATCTACCAGCGTGCGCAACTGGGCATAGGTCGTGGCCTGGGGCTTGCCGTCGACGTCCGACCAGATGGCCGGCGCCTCGCCGCGTCCTGCCTCGATCGCACGGTCCAGCAGTTCCGCTGCGCAATTGAGCCGCGCCGGGTAGGCGACATCGGGATTGTCGAGCAGCAGCGTGGGCCACTGCGATTCGGCCGGCAGGTGGTCGCGGGCGAAAGTATCGACGTGGGCTGTCGCTTCCATGACGTCTCCAACATGGGTTCGTATTGTCTGTTGCCGTTTCCGAGGGTGCCGTTCAGGCGCCGCGTTTAGTCGGGAATCACCGCAGTGGCTTCGATTTCGACCTTCGCGTCGTCCTCGATCAGCGCGACCACCTGGATTGCGCTCATCGCGATGTCGTAGTCGCCGATCAGCTCGCGAAACGCCCCACCGATTTCCTTGAGCGCTGCGAGGTACTCGCGTTTGTCGGTGACGTACCACGTCATGCGCACGAGGTGCTCGGGCTTGCCGCCCGCCGCTTCGAGCACGGCGACGATGTTGCGCAGCGCCTGCACGGCCTGGGCGCCGAATTCGCGGCTCGTGAACCGGGCGTTTTCGTCCCAGCCAATCTGGCCGGCGATAAAGATCTGCGTGCCGCGTGCGGCGACGCCGTTTGCATAACCGCGGGGCTTGACCCAGCCGGCGGGAAGAAGAGCTTTTTTCATGTGTCGTCCGATTCGATGTATGGCGTTGCAGAGCGGGCTTATGCGCCGGCGTGGGCCTTGAGCAGGTCGCGCCCGACTATCAGTTGCTGCACCTCCGTCGCGCCTTCGTAGATGCGCAGCGAGCGGATCTCGCGGTAGAGCGTCTCCACCGTGTTGCCGCTTTGCACGCCCATGCCGCCCCAGAGCTGCACGGCCGCGTCGATCACCTGTTGCGCGCCTTCGCTGGCATGCCACTTCGCCATCGCGGCTTCGCGCGTGACGCTTTCGCCCTGGTCGCGCAGCCAGGCCGCGCGGTAGACGAGGAGGGCACTGCTGTCGATCGTCAGCGCCATCTGCGCGAGTTTTGCCTGGGTCAACTGAAAATCGGCGAGGGTCTGGCCGAACATCTTGCGCGAGGCGGCGCGAGAGAGGCCTTCGGCCAGCGCGCGGCGCGCGAATCCCAGCGAGGCCGCGGCCACGGACGTGCGGAAAATGTCGAGCGTGCGCATGGCGATCTTGAAGCCTTCGCCCGGCATGCCGAGCATCTGGCTGCGCTTTACGCGCGCGCCCGCGAAACGCAGGCGTGCGAGCGGATGCGGGGCGATCACGTCGATGCGCTCGGCGATTTCGAGTCCCGGGGTATCGGCATCCACCACGAAGGCGCTGATGCCGCGCGAGCCCGGTGCCTCGCCGGTGCGGGCAAACACCACGTAGAAGTCGGCGATGCCGCCGTTCGAGATCCACGTCTTCTCGCCGTCGAGCACGTAGTCGTCGCCGTCCGCGCGCGCGGCGAGCGCCATGGCCGCGACATCGGAGCCCGCCTCCGGTTCCGAGAGCGCGAACGCGGCGAGCGCTTCGCCGCGTGCCACGCGCGGCAGATAGCGCGACTTCTGCGCGTCGGTGCCGGCGAGCGAAATGGCGCCGGAGCCGAGGCCCTGCATCGCCAGGGCGAAGTCGGCGAGGCCCGAGTGTTTGGCGAGCGTCTCGCGCAGCAGGCACACGGCGCGCGTATCGATCGTGTCGCCGTGGCCGCCGTAGGCGGTGCCGCCCACGCCGTAGCTCAGCCAGCCCGCGTCGCCGAGCTGGCGCACGAGCGCGCGGCAGGTGGCGTCGACGTCGTCGTGCGGTACGTGGGCGAGATGCTCGCGCGACCAGGCTTCGATGCCGGCGGCGAGCGCGCGGTGGCGCTCCTCGAAGAACGGCCAGGCGATGGCGTCGTGGAGGTTCATGTCAGCGGCTGCGTTCAAATCAGTCTCCCTCGAATACCGGACGCGTCTTTGCCGCGAATGCCGTATAAGCGCGGCCGAAATCGCGTGTGGCCATGCAGATCGCCTGGGCTTGCGCTTCGGACTCGATCGCTTCGTCGATGCTCATGGTCCATTCCTGATGCAGCATCGTTTTCGTGATGCCGTGCGCGAACGTGGGGCCGGCGGCGAGATCCGCGGCCAGTTGCTGCGCGTCGGCCAGCAGCGTGTCGGGGTCGCACAGGCGGTTGTAGAAGCCCCACGCGAGGCCTTCTTCGCCGCTTGCCGAGCGGCCCGTATAGAGCAGCTCCGCGGCGCGGCCCTGACCGATGATGCGCGGCAGGATCGCGCACGCGCCCATGTCGCAACCGGCGAGCCCCACGCGCGTGAAGAGGAACGCGAGCTTGCTGCGCGCCGTGCCGTAGCGCATGTCGGAGGCCATCGCGAGAATCGCGCCCGCGCCCGCGCAGACGCCGTCCACCGCGGCGATGATGGGCTGCGGGCAGTGGCGCATGGCCTTCACGAGATCGCCCGTCATGCGCGTGAACATCAGCAGTTCGGGCATCGGCAGATCGACCAGCGGCGCGATGATGTCGTGCACGTCGCCGCCCGAGCAGAAATTGCCGCCCGCGCCGTGCAGCACGATGGTCTTGATGTCGGTTGCGTAGGCAAGCTGACGAAAGAGGTCGCGCAGCTCCGCATACGATTCGAACGTGAGCGGGTTCTTGCGCTCGGGGCGATTCAGCGTGATCGTCGCGACGCGGCCTTCGACGGACCAGCCGAAGTGTTGCGCACGATAGTCCGCCAGCGCGACGCGGTTGCCCGCGAAAAGCGCTTCGGCGTTGGAACGTGTCGTCAAGATAAGTCTCCTGTGTCGGCGGGAGTGGGTGGGAGTTGGCGCGTTGGCGCCCACCCCGGCCCCATGCCTGAATTTTGGCGCGCTTCAGTCTTCCAGACTGTCGCGCAGATGCTGCTTGAGCTTGCCGAGCCGGTCGTGCATCTTCGACTTCTCGTCGAGCGACAAGCCGCCGAACATCTCGACCACCCATTGCTCGTGGGCTGCCGCCATGCGGTCGAACAGCTTGCGGCCTTCCGGCGTGAGGCGCACGGCGATCGAGCGCCGGTCGGCCGGATCCGCGTCGCGCACGACGAGGCCTTCTTTTTCGAGCTGGTCGGTGATGCCGGTGACGTTGCCGCCCGTGACCATCATGCGGCGCGACAGCTCGGTCATGCGCAGCCCTTCCGGGTGGCGTTCGAGCTGCGCCATCAGGTCGAAGCGCGGCAGCGTGGTGTCGAACTCGGTGCGCAGGCGGCGGCGCAGCTCGGCCTGCACGAGGTTCGTGGTGGTGAGCAGGCGCAGCCACAGGCGCAGGCCCATGTGGCTGTCGGCGCCGGTGCTCATCTCCATGTCGACGACGTTCCCGGCCGGGTTCGCTACCCCCTTGCGCGGCGTTTTCGGAGCAGCGTTCTTGCGTGCGGGCAGGGGCGGGCTCATGTGATTTCTCCACCGGAAACGGAAATGGATTGCCCGGTGATGGCAGCGGAACCGGGCGCGCAGAGCCACAACACGGCGTTGGCGACTTCGTCGGGCGTGACGAAGCGCTGCTGCGGGTTGTGGCGAACCAGGATGCTACGCGCCTCCTCGGCGCTGCGCGAGGTCTTGCGCGTGATCTGTTCGATCGAGGCCTGCAACAATTCGGTTTCCGTATAGCCCGGGCAGACCGCGTTGACCGTTACGCCCTGCGTCGCGACTTCGAGCGCGAGGGCGCGCGTCATGCCGATCACGCCGTGTTTCGAGGCGCAATAGGCGGCGACATAGGGATAGCCGACCTGGCCCGCCGTGCTCGCGACGTTGACGACGCGGCCGCGCTTGCCGGCGAGCATGGCCGGCAGCACGGCGCGCGTGCAGAGGAACGCACCGGTCAGGTTGACGTCGAGCATGCGGCGCCACAGCGCGAGATCGGTTTGCGCGAAGGGGGCGGCCTGGGCCTGGCCCGCGTTGTTCACGAGGATGTCGACGGCGCCGAAACGTTCTGCGGCGCGGGCGAATGCTGTGTCGACGGCGTTTTCGTCCGTCACGTCCGCACTTTCGCAGGCAACGTATTCAGTATCGCCAAGCATCGAGCGCTGCGCTTCGAGGCGCGCAGCGTCGCGTCCCATCAGCGTGACGCGCGCGCCGGCGCGCAGCAGGGCGGCCGCCGTCGCGGCGCCGATGCCGCTGCCGCCGCCTGTGACCACAGCATGATGGTCCGCCAGGGTGTTCTGTGCGCTCATCACACGGTTCCTTCCGCGCGCTGGGCGCGTTCGAGCGGCGAGAGCCCCGCGCTCGCGGCGGCCGCGGCGCGCTCGCGCTCGATGTTGCGTTCGAGCTGGGTTTTGGCCGCCGTGTACTGGCGCGGCCACATGACGTCGAGATAGCCGATCTTCGCGGCCTCGGTGAGTGTCCACGAGGGGTTCGCGAGGTGCGGCCGTGCCACTGCGCAGAGGTCGGCGCGGCCCGCCGCGATGATGCCGTTCGCGTGGTCCGCTTCGGAAATTGCGCCTACGGCGATGGTGGGGATGTCCGCTTCGTTGCGCACGCGATCGGCGAAAGGCGTCTGGAACATGCGCCCGTAGACGGGACGTTCTTCCTTGCTCACCTGGCCCGACGAAACGTCGATCATGTCCGCGCCCGCCGCCTTGAAGGCACGCGCGATCTCGACGGCGTCGTCGGGCGTATTACCGCCCTCGACCCAGTCGTGTGCGGAGATGCGTACCGAAATCGGCTTGTCAGCCGGCCACACGGCACGAATCGCGGCGAACACTTCCAGCGGGTAGCGCAGGCGGTTCTCCAGCGAGCCGCCGTAGGCGTCGCTGCGCTGGTTGGTGAGCGGCGAGAGGAAGCTCGAAAGCAGATAGCCGTGCGCGCAGTGCAGTTCGAGCCAGTCGAAGCCGGCCTCGACGGCCAGTTCCGTCGAGCGTACGAACTGCGCCTTGATTTCCTCCATTTCCGCGGCGCCAGCTTCCTGCGCCCACTGGCTCACGCCGCGCAGATATTGCTGCGGCGAAGCGGAGACGAGCGGCCAGTTGCCGTCGGGCAAGGGCTGGTCGATGCCTTCCCACGCCACGCGCGTCGAACCCTTGGCGCCGGAGTGGCCGATCTGGATGCCGATCTTCGCGTCCGACTGCGTATGCACGAAGTCGACGATGCGCCGCCAGGCGTCGCGCTGTTCCGTCGTATAGAGGCCGGGGCATCCCGGCGTGATACGCGCTTCGGGCGACACGCAGGTCATTTCGGTCATCACGAGACCCGCGCCGCCCATGGCGCGCGCGCCAAGGTGCGTCAGGTGATAGTCGCCGGCCACGCCGTCGCGGGCCGAGTACTGCGCCATCGGCGAGACCACGATGCGGTTCTTCAGCGTGACGCCGCGGACCGTGTACGGCGTGAACATCGGCGGCACGGCGCGTTCGCTGGCACCCGCACGCGCGGCCAGCCAGGACTCGAAACCGCCGAGCCAGGCGGCGTCGCGCTCGCGTAGATTCTCATGCGAAATGCGCTGCGAGCGCGTGAGCAGCGAGTAGGCGAACTGCTCCGGCTCGAAGTGCGCGTAGCGGTCCACGTGCTCGAACCATTCCGTCGAGTTGCGCGCGGCGTTCTGGATGCGCAGTACGTCCACGCTGCGCACGCTCGTGTAGTGCGCGAGCGCGGTGCGCAAGTCGCCCGGACACGCGTCCATGCTGTTGGCGAGTTCGATCGCGTCTTCCAGCGCGAGCTTCGTGCCTGAGCCGATCGAAAAATGAGCCGTGTGCGCGGCGTCGCCCATCAGCACGACCGGTGTTTCGTGGCCGTCGGCGCCGTGCTTCCAGTGCACCCACTCGCGATTCACGACGCGCGGGAAGCGGATCCACTGCGAGGAGCCGCGCAGGTGCGAGGCATTCGAGCGCAGCGCGTGGCCGTCCAGATAGCGCGCAAAGAGCTTCTCGCAGAACGCGATGCTGTCTTCCTTGCTCATGGTCTCGAGACCCGCCGCGCGCCAGACATGCTCGGGCGCTTCGACGATGAAGGTCGAGGTGTTTTCGTCGAAGCGGTAGGCGTGCGCCTGGAACCAGCCCCATTCGGTTTCTTCGAACGCGAACGTGAACGCGTCGAAGAGCTTCGAGGTGCCGAGCCATACGAAGCGGCAATCGCGCAGGTCGATGTCGGGCTGATACGTCGCGGCGTATTTCTGGCGCGTGGCGCTGTTCAGGCCGTCGCTGGCGATGACGAGGTCGGCTTCGCCGATATCGTCGTCGGTGATCTGCGACTCGAACACGAGCTTCACGCCGAGTGCTTCGCAGCGCGCCTGCAGGATGTTGAGGAGGCGCTTGCGGCCGATGCCGCAGAAGCCGTGACCCGAAGACCGGATCGCGCGGCTGCGGTAATTGACCTCGATATCGTCCCAGTGATTGAAGGCGTCGAGAATTTCCGCCGCGCTTTCGGGGTCGGCCGCGCGCAGATTGCCCAGCGTCTGGTCCGAAAACACCACGCCCCAGCCGAACGTGTCGTACGGGCGGTTCCGCTCGATCACGGTAATGTCGTATTCAGGGTGGCGACGCTTCATCAACAGGCTGAAGTACAGGCCCGCCGGACCACCACCAATGCAAACGATGCGCATGCTCGCTCCTTGTTCTCGCTTCAGGATCAATTTAGGTCGAAATATTTTAGATGTCAAGTAAATTGGCGAAGGAGAACGAACTTGCCGAAGGCGAGGCGACGGGGTTAATCCGCCGCCATTCGCTGCCGCGCGCTCATGAAAGGTCCGGTCGGACGGCGCTCCGGCGCGAAGCGGCCGAAGCCAAAGGGGCCGGGCATGTCGATATAGACCGCCTCCATTCCCTGCCGGCTATAGCTCTCATGCCAGAAGCCCGCGCCGCCGCTGTCGCGCAGGAAGTCGCGCCACCAGCGGGAATGGGGCTCGCTGCGGGTAAAAGCCTCGAGGCTTTCGAGGTTGCGCCAGTACTGGCGGATGCCGATGTGGTTGAGGGCGAAGAGGAACGGCTCGCTCCACAACAATCCCGGCGGTGGGGCTGACTCGATCTGCCGCAGGCCTTTGCCGATGCCGAGCAAGGTGGCGATCCCCCGCAACCGACGGACGCGAAAGCCCAAAATGATGACGACGAGATCCGGATAGGCGCTGAGGTCGACGGACCTTCGGGTAGCGGAGGCTTGCATGGCGACTCCTTGATGTTTACGCTGTAAGCATAGTCCCGGATGATTACAGTGTAAACAGGCGATGAGCGATTCCATTTTGTCCCTTCCCGACCGGCTGGTCGATTGCGCGCTGGCGTTGCTCGAACAGGGCGAAAGCGATGTCAGCCTGCGTGCCGTGGCGCGGGCGGCAGGGGTTTCGGCGATGGCGCCCTATCGCCATTTCGAAGACAAGGCGGCGCTGATGGGCGCCGTCGCGCTCAAGGGCTTCGCCATGCTGGAGGCGGACACCGCGCGGGCCGACGAGGCGGACGATCCGGGCGAAGCATTGACAGCGCAGGGCTTGGCCTATGTGGGTTTCGCCCGCGCACATCCTGCGCTGTTCCGGCTGATGTTCGCGGATGGGGCAGGGCTAGACCTGCCGCCTGGGGATTGCCAGGGAGCCTATACGTTGATGGCGCGACGCATAGCCGAACTGGCGCCGCACCAGGTCGAGGCGGGGGGGCTTGCTTGTTGGGGACTGGTTCACGGATTGGCGACACTGGCGCTCGACGGACGCATTCCGGCCGATCCGGCCGCTGACAGGGCGGCACTGGCTCTGATGATGCAGGCACTGAGGGCCGCGCCGCCTGTCCCCATCGGTTTCTGACGCGGTTCCCATGACAGGGGCTGCTCCATTTCCTGCCGATGCGGTTGCAATTGCAGTTCAAGGGCAGCCCATGCGCACAGGCTCCGGAAAAGCGAACTAAAGAATGCGGTCCAACGCTTTGGCGAACCTGGCGGCCGCACCTTCAACATCGTGCAATTTGTCGAGACCGAATAGGCCGATGCGGAAAGTCTTGAAATCGTCAGGCTCGTCGCATTGCAGAGGAACGCCGGGCGCGATCTGCAAGCCTGCATCGGCGAATTTCTTGCCGGACCGTATGCCGTCGTCGTCCGAATAGCAAACCACCACGCCCGGAGCCTCAAAACCTTCGGCCGCCACGCTTTTGAAACCTTGGTCTGCCAGCAGCGCGCGAACGCGTTTGCCGAGCTCAAGCTGCTCGTCTTTCACCTTATCGAAGCCGTATGCCTGCGTTTCCTTTATCACGTCGCGCAGCGTCGCGAGACTGTCGGTGGGCATCGTGGCGTGGTAGGCGAACCCGCCGTTCTCATAGGCCTCCATGATCTGCAGCCATTTGCGAAGATCGCAGGCAAAGCTGGTGCTGGTTGTTGCATCGATTCTTTCCCGGGCGAGGGGGCTGAGCATGACCAGCCCGCAGCAGGGTGAGGCGCTCCATCCTTTTTGCGGCGCGCTGATCAGGACGTCGACGCCGCTGGCCTGCATGTCGACCCAGACCGTACCGGAGGCGATGCAATCCAGGACGAACATGCCGCCGGCCTCGTGCACCGCGTCGGATACCGCACGCAAATAGCCATCGGGCAGCATCATCCCGGATGCGGTTTCGACATGCGGCGCAAAGACCAAGTCCGGCTTGTTTTCCCTGATTGCCGCGACCACTTCTTCGATCGGGGGCGGTGCGTAGGCGGCCTGCCTTCCTGGTTGGACCGGACGCGCCTTCAAAACGATCGACCCGGACGGAATGCCGCCCATGTCGAAAATCTGCGACCAGCGGAAACTGAACCAGCCATTGCGAATGACCAGACACTTCTTGTTGGTCGCGAACTGCCGGGCAACGGCTTCCATGCCGAACGTTCCGCTGCCCGGAACGACAATGGCGGACTTCGCGTTGTAGACTTTTTTCAGGGCGTCGGAAATGTCGCGCATGACACCTTGAAAGAGGTGCGACATATGATTGATCGAGCGGTCGGTGTAAACCACTGAATATTCGAGGAGCCCCTCGGGGTCGACATGGGGAAGTAAACCTGGCACGCTCGCCTCCGGTAAAGGATGAACAATATGAGCAGTATTCGTGACGGGATACCGCTGCAACAACGCAAATATGCTTTTTCTCTACGAAAACAGATTCTAGCGAAAGCGGCCTGCAACTTGTGCGCAGATTCCTGCGTTATCCGGCGCAGGCTCAGGGGGTAGCCTCCGGCCGTCTGCCGAAGCCTGGGCTGGCTCGTCGCCATTGTGCGATGCAGCGGAACCCGTTTCCGGATCACTTCCTCATGGGCGGTTGTGGGTTGTTGGCCGGGTTCGTATCGAACCGGCTCACGCTTTCGATGCCCGCCTTGCCTGTGAGATCCGATAGCCGCGCATGCAGCCAGTCGGCGGTTTCCCTGGCGTAGACCGGTTCACCGCTCACGTACACCGTAAACGACCTCAGATATTTCGCCTTTTTCTCGGGGTTGCCGATCGTATCCTTCGTCCATTGATACAGCGGATACCGGTCCAGGCCCGCGCTTTCCGCCTCTTCGACGTATTCGACGAATGCATCGAACTGGCACTGCAAGGCGGCGTTGCGTTCGCGCAAGACAGCCTCGAGCAAATCGCGCCCCGCATGGTGTTCGCGCGCCCGCAACGCTTCGGCCAGCTCGGGCACGACGGTGATCCGAACCTGGAACTGCCATGTTTCTGCCATGTATGTCTCCTGCGGGGAACGAGCAGAGTGTAAGCGCCAGGGCAACCCGTCTTGAGGGGCGATAAAGCTCCGGAAAGCATTGTGTCCACCTGATCTACGTTGAACCAGCCTCGCTACGCCTTTCGGTTGCTCGCGAGGCCGTCCAGAAGAGGTTGCAACAATGACTGGGGCGGCCGCCAACGCCGCAACGAAGATCCGAACAGCGGTTTGCGAACCTGCTGGGCACTCATGGTCAAGACCTGGCGCCTCGTTTGATGAAACTGCATGCAGCGTTCGTCCCAGGCGAGTCCGCAGTGATCGAGCATCCGGCGGACGTTGTGCTCGAAGTCCTTGACCAGATCTTCGTAGCGGATTTCGAGCAGGGTGCCCTCCGGCAAGATGCCCCGCCAATGCGACATCAAGTCGGCGTAAGCATGATAGTAGCGGCCAAGCTCGCCCAGGTCGTAGGCAAACGGGACATCGCCGAACAGCTTTGAATAGATCGACAGGCAGGTTTCCACAGGATCCCTTTGGATGTGAATAAACCTGGCATTCGGCAAGGCCATATGAATCATGCCTAGATAGATAAAATTGAAAAGATACTTGTCTGTAATCCTAAGATAGTCGTTAGCGTTGGCAACGGCCGTGTGTATACGGTGCACATAATCGTGCCCAATCTCAGTCAATGGCGCGGCGGCCATGGCGCGGAGCGCGTCGACGTCGATCCTGCTTCCTTGGCTCGTTCGTGCCTTCAGCGCTTTTTCAAAGTCAGGTCGCTCTCCGGCTCCGAACACCCGGGGATGGCTGGAAAGTATCTGTTCGACCAGCGTTGAGCCTGAGCGTGGCATGCCTACGATAAAGACCGGGGAGCAGGATGGGTCGCCTGTGCCGCGACGGGCTTCCAGCAGCCCGGACGTGATCAGGCCGGGGATGTGCCTGAGCAGGTTGAGCGTGGATGTTTCGTCGTAGCGAATGCTGGCTCGATATAGGGCATTGGCCTTCTGAAAGTGTTCGAACGACAGTTCATGGTTTCCGTTGTCCGCCTGTGCCTGCCCGAATGCGAAGTGCAGATGCATCTGGTTGGACGGTGTTAACGAGTCGGTATGGTTGACTCGCTCGGCCATGGCAATGACGCACGGATCGCTGGTGGCCAGGCGTTTCGTTTCAACCAGAAGTCGGGAGTACGAAAAATTTTCCGGGTCGGCTGCAATCGCGTGCCGGAAGTGCGATTCCGCGCTATCCACTTCGCCTAACGACAGAAGTGTCTTCGCCAGATTGTTGTGTACCGCCGGAACGTTCGGCGCAAGTTCAACGGCTTGCCGCAAATGCCGCAGGGCCGCCTGCGAATCCCCGAGGTCATTCAGGACAGTCCCGAGATTGTTGTGCGCCTCGGAATTGCCGGGATCAAGCTCAACGGCCTTGCGATAGTGAAAGGCGGCATCCGGCAGATTCCCCTCGAACTGAAGGGCAAGCGCCAGGTGGTAGTGAAGCGTGGCGAAGCCGGGTTGCCTCGCCAATCCTTCCCGGGCGCTCCGTGCCGCCGCGGCGAACGTTTTCATCGTCAATTGGACGATGCACAGGCTGTTGTAGAACGCCGGATTGGGGAAGGCATTGATTGCGTGCGAGATCCAGGCTTCTGCGCTGGCAGGCTGGTTCGCGGCCAAGGCAACCAGACCGCGTAAGTGCAAGCCATCGGCATGCGCGGGATTGACGGCGACGAGACGTTCGAGCAACTGCGCGGCAGCGTCGAGTTTGCCCGACTGATAGGCCTGTTGAGCTTCCTTGAACTGGATCTCGCAATATTGCTGTAGGAAAACAGAATCCATGTCGAAAGCGTCGCTATCGTTCCGGCAATTGAGAGCAAATAGACGGCACGTCGGCGAGGGCGGCCGCAATCGGTACTTGACGAAAGTATATGAGATTGCAGTGCCCGGATTCCGGACGATGCGAAAAGAGGCCGGGCCGCGTGATCCGATGAAATCCTTTCGTGCCATGCCAGTCGGGCGGTTCATCGTTTGCCTCTCATCTGTTGCGGCGCATTATTTTGCGGCGCTTATGTCGTTGTTTTGAATATTTCAATGGACGCTGGCATGACCAACGCGGACGATGCGACGCATGAGAACAACGGAACAGGAACAGTCATGAAAGCGTTGGATGGCCTCAGGGTGCTCGATCTCGGAACCTTCGTCGCGGGCCCTTTCTGTGCGACGATCCTCGCGGAGTTCGGCGCCGAGGTCATCAAGATCGAGCCGCCCGACAGCGGCGATTCGCTGCGCCGCTTCGGTACGCCAACGGAATGCGGAGATACGCTGATGTGGCTCACCGAGAGCCGCAACAAGAAATGCGTGAGCCTCAATCTCGCCGACCCGCGCGGCCAGGCCATGCTGCGCGAACTGGCGGCCACCTGCGACATCGTCGTGGAGAACTTCCGGCCCGGCGTGATCGAGAAGTGGGGGCTCGACTTCGAGACGCTGCACGAGATGAACCCGCGCACGATCCTCGTGCGAATCTCGGCCTATGGCCAGGACGGTCCGAGTCGCTTCAAGCCGGGCTTCGCCAGGGTCGCGCACGCGTTTTCGGGGCTCGCCTACCTGGCGGGCGAGCCGGACCGGATTCCGGTGACGCCCGGTTCGACGTCGCTTGCCGACTACGGCTCGGGGATGTACGGCGCGATCGGCGCGCTGATCGCGCTGCAGGCGCGGGAGCGCACGGGCCGGGGCCAATGCGTCGATCTCGCGCTCTATGAATCGATGTTCCGCGTTCTCGACGAGATGGTGCCCGTCTATCACAAGTTCGGCCGCGTGCGCGAGCGCATGGGCGCGAACGCCGTCAACGTCGCCCCGCACGCGCACTACCGCAGCCGCGACGGACGCTGGATCGCGATCGCCTGCACGAACGACAAGATCTTTCGACGCTTCGCCAACGTGATGGCGCAACCGGAGCTTGCCGACGCATCGCGTTGGGGCCACGTCGCAAATCGCGTTGCCGACATCGAAGAGGTCAATCGCGTCGTACAGGAATGGGTGGGGGCGCGTGAGCACGGCGAGGTGCTGCGCGCCTGCGATGCGGGCGACGTGCCGGCGAGCCTGATTTACAGCGTTGCCGACATCTTCGAGGACGAGCAGTACCGAGCCCGCGGCAATATCCGCGTGATGCCGTCGCGCGCAGGCGAGGTGGCCGTACCGGACGTGATCCCGAAGCTGTCCGACACACCGGGCTGCGTCGAATGGCTCGGCGCCACACTGGGCAGCCACAACGACGAGATCTATCGCAATCTGCTTGGCCTCACAGATTCCGACCTTGCCGCGCTGCGCACGGCGGGCGTGATCTGACCGGGCCGGGGCGAACCGCATCGAGCAAGGAGTTTTTGTCCACCATGTCCGAATTGACCCGTTCCTATCTGTTCGCACCCGCCACCCGCCCGGAGCGCTTCGAGAAAGCGGCGCGCTCCGGCGCGGGCGCCGTGATCGTCGATCTGGAGGATGCCGTCGAGCCCGCGCGCAAGAACGAGGCGCGCGCCTCGCTCGCCGCAACGATGCCCGCGCTCTTCGATGCCGCACGGCAACGCGGCGTCGAGGTGCTCGTCCGCATCAACAGCCGCGGTACCGACGGGTACGAGGCCGATCTCGACGCCTGCGCGGCGCTCGGCGGCGGCCTCGCGGGCATTGTCGTGCCGAAGGCGGAAGACCCGGACGCCATTGCGCGCATTGCACGGCAACATCAGGGCTGGGCGCTGCATCTGCTGATGGAGTCGGCGCTGGGCTTCGAGCACATCGCGCCGCTGGCGCGCGCGCCACGGGTGTTCCGGCTGATGCTTGGCACGGTCGACCTGATGTTCGATCTGGGCGCCAATGAAACGGGCGAGCCGTTGAATTACTATCGAGCCCAGATCCTGCTGTATTCGCGCCTGGCAGGGTTGATCCCGGCGGTCGACGGCGTCTGCACGACGCTCGACGATGCGGCAATGCTCGACGACGAAGTGCGGCGAGCGCGTGCCTACGGGTTCGGCGCCAAGCTGTGCGTGCATCCCAACCAGATCGAGGCCGTCCAGCGCGGTCTCGGACCTGCGCCGCAAGAGGTGGCATGGGCGCGCCGCGTGTGCGAGGCGGCGTCCACGGGCGCCGCGGCGAGGGTCGACGGCAGGCTCGTCGACGCGCCCGTGCTCGCGCAGGCGCGCCGTATCCTCGCCGAGGCCGGTGATGCCTGACACGGAAGAGGCCGCCATGAGCGAAGGCGCGATTGCTCTGCCGTTGCCGCGTGCCCGGGTGCTCGCGCCCCTGCCCATGACCGTTTCCTCCCGCATTCCGACTGCCCCGCCTTCGAGCCGGGCCATTCATGATCTTCAGCATGTCCGCGCGTTTGTCGCGGTCGCCCGCGAGGGGAGCCTCACGCGAGCGGCACGCCTGCTGCATCTGACCCAGCCCGCGGTGAGCCTGCAGCTCAAGAGTCTGCAGGACCAGTTGAACCTGCGTTTGCTGCAGCGCTCGCCACGCGGCCTCACCTTGACCGCCGATGGGCTGAAGCTGCTGCCCTACGCCGAGCAGATCCTGCACGCGATCGGCGATTTCGAGGCGGCCGCCGGCAACATGCTGACCGTGCTGAGCGGCACGATCTCGATCGGTACGATTCTCAATCCGCCGACCATCCGTCTCGGCACGATTCTCCAGCACATGGCGAGTCACTACCCGGAAGTGCGCACGCGCCTGCGCCACTCGATGACCGGGCAGATTCTCGAACAGATCCGCAGCGGCGCGCTCGACGTCGGCTTCTATCTCGGCACCCCGAGCCAGATGGACGGGGTCGAACTGCATGCGGTCGCGCTCATGCCGCTCAAGTACTACGTCATCGCGCCGAAGGGGTGGCAGGAGCGCATCAGCGGGCGTGGCTGGGCCGAACTCGCTGCGTTGCCGTGGATCTGGACGCCGCCGACTTCGATGCACCACCGCCTGCTCAGCGACGCCTTCGATGCCGCCGGCGCGCGGCCGCATATCGCGGCGGAGGTGGATCTCGAGGCATCGATGGTCGAACTCGTGCGCGCCGGGGTCGGCCTGTCGCTCGCGCGCGAGTCGGTTGCCGTCGACGAGGCGCAGAAGCACGGGATCGCGATCTCGCGCGAGCTGCCCATCGAAATCCCGCTGTCTTTCCTCACCCTGGCCCGCCGCCGCGAGGAGCCGTTGATCGAGGCGATCTTCCTTGCCGCGCAGAAGGCGTTCGAGTAGCGCGCCGGCAGTATTGTCGCGGCCCTGGCGGGCCGCGGCGGCGAGGGCATGTAACGATAACGATACCGGAGACATCATGTCGGCTCACGCAGCAAACGCGGCACAGCGCCTCGACGCGCTGGAGATCGGGCCGTTCCACTGGCGTCTTCTCGGCCTGATCGGCGGCGGGATGTTCTTCGACGCGTTCGACAACTTCCTGACCGGCAGCGTGCTCGGCGCGCTCGTGCATCAAGGCCTGTCCGACCTGCATCTGAACGCGCTGTTCATCTCCATGGGCTTCGCGGGTCTCACGCTCGGCGCATGGGGGGCGGGCGTCGTCGGCGACCGCTTCGGCCGGCGCTTCTCCTACCAGTTCAACCTGCTCGTGTTCGGCATCACGTCGCTCGCGGCGTCACTCGCGCCGTCGATGACATGGCTCGTCGTGCTGCGCTTCGTGATGGGCATCGGGCTCGGTGCGGAGATCGTCGTCGGCTACAGCACGCTCAACGAGTTCGTGCCCGCGCACGCGCGCGGCCGCTTCGCGTCGTTGCTGAACCTGATCACGAACTCGTCGGTGCTCGTTTCCGCCGCCGCGAGCTACTTGATCATTCCGCACTTCGGCTGGCGCTGGATGTTCGCGATTCCGGGCCTCGGCGCATTGGTAATCTGGTATCTGCGCAAGTCGATGCCCGAATCGCCGCGCTGGCTCGCGGCGGTCGGCCGCCACGACGAGGCGCGGGTCGTCGTCGAGCGCATCGAGTCGCAAAGCCGGGTCCGCGCGGAGCCGGCCGTCGCCGCGCGGCAGGACGACGAGGTGCCTGGCCGTCTGCGCGACCTGTTCAGCGCGCAGCAGCTCTCGCGCACCGTTGTCGGCATCGCCGTGATCTGCATCTCGTTTACGGCGATGTACGCATTCGTCGCATGGGTGCCGACCTTCCTCGTCAAGCAGGGCTTCGGCATTTCCAGCTCGCTGCTCATCAGTTCGGCGATGTTTGCGGGCGGCCCTGCGGGCTCGCTCATCGCGATGGCGATCGCGGATCGCCTGGGGCGGAAGTGGGGGCTCGTGATCTTCTCGCTCGCGGGCGCACTGACCGGTTTTGCCTACCCGTTCGTGAAGGCGCCCGTTTCGATCGCGCTGGTCGGCTTCGGCGTTACCACGTGCATTTATGTGACGTCGGCGCTCGGCGTGGCGTGCTACGTCACCGAACTGTTCCCGACACGCTTGCGGCTGCGTGGAGTCGGGCTCTGCAACGCGGCCGGCCGCTTCGTCAACGTCGGCGTACCGTACGTCGTCGCGAACGTCTACGCGCTTGCGGGGCTGATGGGTGTCGTATCGTTCATCGGCGCGCTGTTCGTGCTGCTCGCGCTCGTGCTTGCCGCGCTCGGTGTCGAGACACGCAAGCGCACGCTGGAGGACGTGCAGGCGCCCGTCGGCGACAGCGACAAGGTAGCTGTAGGCAAAGGCCTGCATATCGGAGGCATGTGAACGACTGAAACACGGCAAACTTTGGAGGAGGGAAGCCGAATTATGACCGGGGAGGGTATGGCAAATCTTCAGAGACAGCCGGTGATGTAACTGATTTGCATTCCTAATTCTTATGACGATGGAAATCGGGCACGAGTTTTCATGGCCGGCGACTTATAGCCGGTGCCTTTGACGGACTCTATTGTTGCGGATCGCGCGCGCCTAAGCGCAAGCTTGCAGAGGTTGGGGAACCTCGTCGATGGGGCGCCGTCAATGCAGGATGCAGCACTCTTTCTGCTTACGGAAGCCTTTCCGCGTAACGGACTCGAACGTGCGTGATCTGGCACCGCGAACGTGCGAGCGATTCTTCGCTGGGCGGCGTACGCACCGAACCGGCGCGCACGCGCGGGCGATCCTCGGGAACCTGACAGGAACGAATACCGGCCGGCAGACCGAGCAAACGTCTTGCGCGACGATTGCCCGAATTGCGAAGAGCGGCATGGCGGCTGGCTTCGCGAGCGACGGGGTAGCGAACGGCGTGGCCCATTCGGCACAGTGTCGCGCGGCAGAGAATTGCTACGGGTCGTTACCAGGCCACACCTGCCAATTTTCTGGCATTAAAGTCGCATTGTGGATCGCTCGCGCTCGCGGGTCATTACACGGCCCTTTTACGGCGGGTGCGAGGAAAGAGCGTTCGCATAGCCAGGTCAATCGTCATTTATCAGGCATCCTTATAAATTTTCGGTTGCGCGCCGCATGACCGTTCGCATGCCGCCACCATCTTTCCATTGTCTTTACCGACCCGAACGGGAGCTTTCATTGATGAGTCAGACGGCGAAGCGATCGATCGAAATCGACTTTTTACGTGGATTCGCGTTGATCGCCATAGCACTCGATCACATTCCGGCGAGCGTGCTCTCGCACGGAATGCTGCATACCTTCGCCTTTTGCGATTCGGCGGAAGTCTTCGTGTTCGTGAGCGGCTATGTCTGTGCGGCAAGCTGGCTCGCGCTCGCCGCGCGCAAGGGCGTCGAGGCGGCCAACCAGCGCTTCTGGCGGCGCAGCCGGGAAATCTATGCGGCTTATCTCTGCACGGCCGTGCTCATGTTGCTCTCGGGGGCGGCGGCGGTGCTTCTGCACGTGAATTCGCCCCTCGTGGCGGGTTCGGGCTTTTTGCGCTTTGCCGCGCATCCTTTCACGATGCTTGCCAATATCGCGTTGTTCCGCGATCAGCCGTATCTAGCCGGTGTGCTGCCGATGTATGTGGTGCTCGTGACGGCATTGCCGTTCATCATGTCGGTTGCGCGCCGCTCGCCGGATCTCGCGCTCCTCGGCAGTTTCGGCATCTGGTTCGCGTCGTGCTGGCTCGCGAACGGGTTGCCTGCCGCACCTGGCGTGATCTGGCCGTTCAATCCGTTCGCGTGGCAGGCCATGTTCGTGCTCGGAATACTGTGCCGCCTCTATCCCGTGTCGCACGCCTTCCAGATATCGCGTGCCGGATGCGCGATCACGGCCGTCGCGATTGCGATTGCCGCGAGTTTCGCGTTCATCCGGCTGTTCGTGGAGATCGACCCGCAGCCGGGCTACATGAAGCAGAATCTCGCCAGCCTTCGCATCGTGAGCTTCGGCGCCGTTGCATGGCTCGCCGCGCAGGCGGTGCGGCTGGGGTGGGTTCGGCGTCTGGCCGAATATCTGCCGGCCATCGTCCGCGTCGGGCAGCAGGGGCTCGTGTGCTTCGTGGGCGGTGCCGTGGCATCGAACGTAGTCGACACGCTGTTGCGCGCCTCGCATCTGGACACCTACTTGCCTGCCCGTCTCGCGGGTGATCTGCTCGCCATCGGCGCGCTCGTCACGCTGGCCGGCGGCGCGCGCTGGCTGAAGGCCGCGCGTCCGCGCATGGCGCTCACCTGAAGCAGGCGTGAGCGGCCCGCGTTGAAGGCGAGGGCTGGCGCGGCCTCGTTACGCTTTCGCGAGTTCGCGGACGTCGGCCGTGGGCGTCGAACCGAAGGCGTCGCTCAACGCGTAATCGACGAGTTGCCGGGCAGCCGCTTCGGGCGTTGCAAGCTGGCCGTTCTGCTTCAGTTGTTCGAAGCGTTCACGCGAGGGGAACTGGTCGGCGGCCGTGGCGCGGATCGTTGCCTGCATGGCCGTATCGACGACGCCAGGCGCCACGCTGCAGATGCGCACACCTTGCGGCGCATCGAGCGCCACGGCACGCGCATGATGATCGAGCGCCGCCTTGGTCGCGCAATAGATGCTCCAGCCCGCGTACGCATTGCGCGCTGCACCGCTCGACACGTGCACGATGCGGCGTTCGGCTTCGGGGCTCGCCGCCGCCTGGGAAGCGACGGCGTTCGCGAGCATGAGCGGGGCCGTGACATTGAGTGCGACTGCTCGTGCGATCGCATCCGCTGCCTGCGCGCCGCACGGCGCGATCGGCTCCACCATGCCGGCGTTGTTGAAGAGCAGCACGCAATGGGCTTCGGCGGTGAAGCGACGTAGCGCGTCGGTGGCGAGCCAGCGCTCGATGGCGGGGGTATCGGAAAGATCGAGTGGCGTCTGGACGAGCGCGGCATGGTGGCGAGCGGCAAGCGCCGTATTCGTGCCGCGCCCGAGCCCCAGCACGCGGATGCCCCGCGCCAGCAGGAGTTCGGCTAGCGCGGCGCCCAGACCGCGGGTGTGTCCGGTGACGATGGCGCGGATCGAAGCGGGGGAAGTGGTCATGGATTGGGGCGATCGAAGGGGATCGGTACGGAAAGGAAGCGGGGCCGATGCCGCGGAAAAGCGAGGCGTGACTGTGCCGCTTCCATCGATACCGGGCAACCGGCCTGGCATGCCTTGTTTTCCGCTTTCCGAACCTCACCAGGGTATCAATATGCGCAGCACAATACGGCGTGCCAGAAATGCCGCTCGCGATTCGGTATCATAGCGTCCGATCCAATAAGGAAGAGATCTGGACGTGAAAGCCGCATCGCAACAACGCCGCACCCTGAGCTTCAAGGAAGGTCTGCAGGAAATCAAGAAGAGCATGGGGAAGGGCTCGGGGCAAAGTCCCGAAGAAACGCCGCCAGCGCCGGAAACGCCGGGAAGCAAGCCCGCGCGCAAGGGGCCTGCCGCGCACGCGAAGGACGCTCGCCCCCGCGCCCGGCCGCAGCAGCCGGGCGGCCGGCCGCAAGGGGCCAAACCCCGTCCGCCGAAGGAGGCGCGGGAAGGGCGCGCACAGCAGCCGGGCCAGCGGCCCGCCCAGCAGCGCCAGCGCCCCGTGCGCGCGGCGCAGCCGGCAGCCAACCTGACCGAGGAAGAAAAGGCGCGCATCGAGCGCAACCGCCAGCTCAATACGGTCTGGAACGTGCTTGCGAAACTGTACCCGGCGTTTCGCGATCGTCTGCCGTTGAAGATCGGCGTGGCGGAAGACCTTGTCGCACGTCACCCGGAGTACGAGCGCACGCTGATCGTCGCGGTGCTCAAGCGCCACGTCAACCACCCGCGCTATCACGAGCGCGTCGCGGCCGGCGGCTCCCGTTACGAGCTGGACGGCAGCGCTTCGGCGGGCCCGGGCATCGATCCGTCGCACGTCGGCCGCGCCAACGCGGCGCTGGCCCGCCAGAAGGCGAAGGCCGAGGCACAGGCCAAAGCCAGGGAAGCGGGGGCGGAACAGCCGCCCAAGGCTGCGGCACAACCGCAACCGGCCGGCCAGGCAGAACCGGAGCAGGCCGATGCGAAAGCGCCGGCTCAGGCCGCGGCGGTGCACGACTTGGCCGCGCCGGACGCGCCGGACACTCCGCAGGAACCCCCGGCCGCCGAAGCTTGAGCGTCGTCTGGATGCGCCATGCCGGGCCATTGCGTGCCCGGCATGTTGGCGAGACGGTACGCCTCAGTCGTTCTCTCAGTCCCGCGTGATCATTGCGTGCGGCGCAGGCGTGCTCAGTGTACGGACTGTGCGGCGGTGGCAGTCGTTGCATCCGCAGCGGACGAAGCCGCCGCCGCCGAAGCGTTGAAGGCGGGCGGAACGACGAACACGGCCGGCACGGCCGAAGCCTCGGCGCCGTCGGATGCGGGCTGCGCCGCCGCCGGCGTCTCGAACAGGCGGTTGAATTCCGCCGCGCGCGACTGGATTTTTTGCGCGTAGGCCATCGACCCGCCATAGCTCTTCATGGCTGCGTTCAGGTCGCCGCCGGCTGACTGGCGGTAACCGTAGAGGATCGACGAGCCGATATCGATATTCACGTCCGGATTAGTGAGATCCTTTACATGGCGCAGGAGATTCCGGTGTGCCGACGGTACGACCTGCATCAGGCCGGTCGCGCCGTTGGCGCCGTGCGCCTTTTCGCGAAAGCGCGATTCGGTCGAAATGATCGCCAGCAGAATGGCAGGGGGGAGAGAGTATTTTTCGGCAGCCGTGGTGACGGCCGCGGAGATCTGCGCCGCTTTTTCCTTCGCCACGCCGAACCGTTGCATCAGGTATGCGGAGATCGTGTCCGAGCCGGTGCCGGGACTGCTACTGGTGACGGGGCTTTGCTGAGCCCACGCTTGCGCAAGCAGACCCGGCAGCAGGACGATCAGGCAAAGTAATCGCCTCATGGCCAGTGCGTGTCGAGAAACGGGGAAGCAGCAAGTATAACCGCGTCGGCGGCCGGGTTGCCGGTTGCGTGCGCAGGCACCCTGGTGCGGCGCAAAAGAACAGCGTGGGAGCGGACGCCTCGCCCGCTCCCACGGCTGCCGGTTTTCCCTGCGGAAAAGGCCGCGTCAGTCTTTCTCGACCGACGCCTTCCAGATCTCGTCGATACTCGCGGCGAGGGTGGCGTCGAACTCGGCGTCGCTCATCGACTTCGTCAGATCGTTGATGAGCGCCCGCGAGAAGCTGGCGATCATGCCGTGGTTGGCCGCAAGGCGCCGGCATGCGTCGCTGCGCGAATAGCCCCCCGAAAGCGCCACCACGCGCACGACGCGCGGATGTTCGATGAGCGGTAGATAGAAGTCGGGCGTGCTCGGGATCGTCAACTTGATCATGACGTCGCGCGAGGCCGGCAGCGCATCGAGTCCCTTCAGCAGTTCGTCGCGCAGCAGCGCTTCGGCTTCGGCCTTGTCGGGAATCTTGATGGAAACCTCGGGTTCGAGAATCGGGACGAGGCCATGGGCGCCAATCTGCTCGCCCAACTCGAACTGCTGCGCGGCGATGGCGGCGATGCCCGTGGGCGACGCGCGCTCGATCACCGACCGCATCTTCGTGCCGAAGATGCCCGCCTGCACCGCGCGCGCAAGCAGGGCATCGAGCTCCGGGATCGGCTTCATGAGGCGCACGCCGTCGGCTTCCGTGGCGAGGCCCTTGTCGACCTTCAGGAAGGGCACCACGCCCCGGTCGTGCCACAGAAACGCCGGCACCGGCTTGTCCTGCGCCTTGCCGTCCATCGTCGCTTCGAACAGGATCGCACCGATGATCTTTTCGCCCGTAAAGGCCGGTGCGGTGACGATGCGCACGCGCATCCCGTGCATGAGGCGGAACATGTCGGCGTCGCCGCTGTAGGCGCTCTCGGGAATCCCGTACTGGCGCAGCGCGCCGGGCGTCGAACCGCCGCTCTGGTCGAGTGCGGCGATGAATCCGGGCTTCGAGCGCATCTGCGCCAGCATCGTTTCGTTCGGCATGGCCGTTTCTCCGTAAATGGGCGCCGATCCGGCGCGATCGGGCGGCCCGACGTTGACGAGTGTACTTGTGTCTATGCCGCGCCGTATTTTTTGCTGCGCAAGAATCTTGCGCGGCGATCCCGGCCAGCGGAAACCGGATTCTGCATTACGGAATATAATTTCGTCGACGCCAGGCGTCCGGATCGCGAGGGGTGCGGGACAGTCCGGAAAGCCGTGGCGCGATTCGAATGCTTATTTCTATTTCATGATGGCTGACATCGAGCACAAGACAGATCGGCCTGCGGCCCATAAAGAGGACCGGCATTTCGTGACGGCGCTGGCCCGGGGACTCGAGGTGCTGGCGTCCTTTCGCGGCGGGGTCACGACGTTGACCAATCAGGAAATCGCGCAGCGCTGCCGGTTGCCGCGCTCCACGGTTTCGCGTCTGACCATGACGCTCACGAAACTCGGCTATCTGATCCACCTGGAAGACAGTGGACGCTATCGCCTCGGCACCGCCTGTCTCGCGCTCGGCAGTTCGGTCCTCGCCCGCCTCGACGTGCGCAAGATGGCGCGCCCGCTGATGCAGGAACTGGCCGAGTTTGCGGGCGGCACGGTGTCGCTCGGCATGCGCGACCGCCTCTCCATGCTCTACATCGAAAGCTGCCGCGGCCCGGGGGCGCTTGCGCTCACGCTGGACGTGGGTTCGCGTATTCCGCTCGCCACCTCGGCGATCGGCCGCGCCTGGCTGGCCATGGCGCCGGCGCGCGAGCGGGCCGACGTCATGGGGCAGGTTCACGAGCTCGACGACGTCGCCTGGCCGCAGATCCGGCGGGGCATCGAGCAGGGCTTCGAAGACCATCGGTCGCTCGGCGTGACCTGCTCGTTCGGCGACTGGCAAAAAGACGTCAACGGCATCGCGCGCGCGTTCGAGCCGGGCGGCGGCCTGCCGGTCATGGCGATCAACGTGGGCGGTCCATCCTCGTCGCTTTCCAGGGCGTTTCTTCTCGAAGAGGTGAAGCCACGGCTGCTACGCCTCGTGGCTCAGCTCGAAGAGGGCGCCGTTTCGCCGCGCGAGGAAGGCTAACCCCGCCTGCCCTGCCTGCGCCGAGGGTTATTCCTGGGGAAAAGGACGAATCTGCCGTTTGCATCGCGGCCGCTGAGACGCTAGGATTTCTGCAATGCAGAATTCAAGTTCTGCTTTGCAGAATTATCCCGGCGGTTGGCAAGCCGCCTGCAAGACGAGGACGCGTCGATGGGCACAAGGGATCTGTTCAGTCTGCACGGGCGCGTCGCGCTCGTGACGGGCGGCTCGCGGGGGCTCGGCCTGCAGATGGCCGAGGCACTGGGCGAGATGGGGTGCAGGGTGGCGATCTCGGCGCGCAAGGCCGACGAACTGGATGACGCCGAAGCGCATTTGCGCGGGCGCGGCATCGAGGCAAAGACGTTCGTGAGCGACCTGCAGCAGCTCGATCGCATTCCGGTGCTGGTCGATGGGGTGCTGGCCGCGCATGGGCGCATCGACATCCTCGTCAACAATGCGGGCGCGACCTGGGGCGCACCCACC
Organism: Paraburkholderia sp. AV2; assembly: GCF_054968425.1. NCBI lineage: Bacteria > Pseudomonadati > Pseudomonadota > Betaproteobacteria > Burkholderiales > Burkholderiaceae > Paraburkholderia > Paraburkholderia sp. AV2. The sequence goes on along the minus strand of NZ_JBANLK010000015.1, from coordinate 47,744 downwards.
GAGGACTATCCCGACGCCGCATGGCACAAGGTCATCAACCTGAACGTGAATGCGCCGTTTTTCCTCACGCGCGAGGTGGGGCGGCGCAGCATGATTCCGCGGCGCAGCGGCAAGATCGTCAACATCGCCTCGATAGCGGGGCTGCGCGGCATGGGGCGCGGTGTGCACACGATCGCCTACAACACCTCCAAGGCGGCCATGATCAACTTCACGCGCGCGCTCGCTTCGGAGTGGGGCCGGCACGGCATCAATGTCAACGCGATTTGCCCGGGGTTCTTTCCGTCGAAGATGTCGGCGGGCCTGCTCGATTCGATCGGCGACGAAGTGATACGCCGCACGCCGCTGCAACGCTTCGGTGGCGACGACGACCTCAAGGGCGCGCTCGTGTACTTCGCCTCCGATGCCTCGCGGCATGTCACGGGCCAGTATCTCGCTGTCGACGGGGGGCGGTCCGCGATATGAAGATCGACTTCCAGAGCAGCTTCAGCGGCACGCGTCCCGTAGCGGAGGCGCATGCGTTCGACCTCGTACGGCTGGGCGCGTGGATGCGCGCGCATGTGGCGGGGTTCTCGGGGCGCTTGCGCGCCGAGCAGTTCAAGGGCGGCCAGTCCAATCCCACCTTCCTGCTCGAAGCGGACGGCCGCCGCTACGTGCTGCGCCGCAAGCCGCCGGGCACGTTGCTGCCCTCGGCGCATGCCGTGGAGCGCGAATACCGCGTGATCCGCGCGCTGGGCCAAACGGCGGTGCCTGTCGCGAAGGCCCATGCGCTGTGCGAGTACGCCGATGTGCTCGGCACGCCGTTCTACATCATGGAGTATGTCGAGGGCCGCATCTTCTGGGACCCTGCCTTGCCCGGCATGACGAGCCCAGAACGCGCGGCGATCTTCGACGAAATGAACCGCGTGCAGGCCGAGCTGCACGCACTCGATCCCGCCGCGATCGGCCTTGGCGACTACGGCAAGCCGGGGAACTACATTGCGCGCCAGGTGGCGCGCTGGACGAAGCAGTACCGCGCCGCCGAAACGGAACGTATCGAGGCGGCCGACCGCCTGATCGACTGGCTGCCGCTGCACATTCCCGCCGGCGACGAGAGCCGCATCGTGCACGGCGACTACCGGCTCGACAACGTCATCTTCCACCCGGACGAGGCTCGCATTCTCGCCGTGCTCGACTGGGAGCTCTCCACGCTCGGCCACCCGCTCGTCGATTTTGCCTATCACTGCATGATCTGGCACATGACGGCCGGCGAGCGGCGCGGACTCGTCGGACTCGATCTGCCCATGCTTGGCATTCCTTCCGAACGCGAGTATCTGCGGCGCTATCTGGAACGCACGGCACGCAAAGCGGGATCTGAAGCGGGCGTTCAAGCGGAGGTGTCGCCAGCGGAGTGGGGCTATTACCTCGTCTTCAACATGTTCCGCTTGGTGGGCATCCTGCAGGGCGTCGCGGCGCGCGCGCTGCAGGGTAACGCGTCGAGCACGCTTGCGCTCGAAACGGGGCGGCGCACGCGGCCGCTCGCCGAACAGGCGTGGGCGCTTGCGCAACAGGTCGACGCAATGCGTTGACCCCGTTCCGGCGACTACCCGGCTTGGCGCACGCAGCACCCACTGCCGGCGCCATCATTGCCCGGCAGACGGGCGCGCATATTCAGTGAGGAGATCAAACGGTGAATTTCGAGCATTCAGACAAGGTCAAGGAACTGCAGAAGCGTCTGACCGCGTTCATGGATCAGCACGTTTATCCGGCCGAAGCGACGTTCTCGGGCGAAATGGACGCGGCCCGCCAGTCCGGCAACGCCTGGCAGCTGGCCCCCGTGATGGAGGCGCTGAAGGAGCAGGCGCGCGCCGCGGGCCTGTGGAATCTGTTCCTGCCGGAGTCGCAGTATGGCGCGGGGCTCACCAACCTCGAATACGCGCCGTTGTGCGAAATCATGGGCCGCTCGGGCATCGGCACCGAGCCGTTCAACTGCTCCGCGCCCGATACCGGCAATATGGAAACGCTGGTGCGCTACGGCACGCCCGCGCAGCAGGACGAATGGCTGCGGCCGCTGCTCGACGGCACGATCCGCTCGGGCTTCGCGATGACCGAGCCCGCGGTGGCGTCGTCGGATGCGACCAACATCGAGGCGCGCATCGAGCGCGACGGCGAACACTATGTCATCAATGCGCGCAAGTGGTGGACCTCGGGCGCCAACGATCCGCGCTGCAAGATCCTGATCTTCATGGGCAAGACCGACCCTTGCAATGCCGATCCGCATCGCCGTCAGTCGATGATCCTCGTACCCATGGACACGCCGGGCGTGACGATCCTGCGGCATCTGCCCGTGTTCGGCTACGACGATGCGCCGCACGGCCACGCCGAGGTGCTGTTCGAGAACGTGCGGGTGCCGCTCTCGAACGTGCTGCTGGGCGAGGGGCGCGGCTTCGAGATCGCGCAGGGGCGGCTCGGACCGGGACGTATCCACCACTGCATGCGGCTGATCGGCCGCGCCGAGCGCGCGCTCGAAGCGATGTGCCGGCGCACGATGCAGCGCACCGCGTTCGGCCGCAAGATCGCCGATCACGGCGTTACGCGCGAGCGCATTGCCAATGCGCGTATCCTTATCGACCAGGCGCGCTTTCTCGTCCTGCATGCGGCGTGGAAAATGGACACGCTCGGCAACAAGCTTGCGCGCAAGGAGATTGCGATGATCAAGGTGGCGGCGCCCCAGATGGCCTGCCAGGTGATCGACTGGGCCATTCAGGCGCACGGCGGCGGCGGTGTCAGCGACGATTTCGGGCTCGCGCGTGCGTATGCGAGCGCGCGTACGCTGCGCCTTGCCGACGGTCCCGACGAAGTCCATCGCAACGCCATCGCCAAGATGGAACTCGGTGCCTATCTTTGAACTTGAAAGGAGTCCGAACGCCATGAGCGGAACTTTCGATCCGGCTCTTCCGCCATTCGTCAGCCTGCCCGACCAGATCCGCCAGTGGGCCGGCACCCAGGGTGAACGCGCGGCGCTCGTCTGCGAAGGCGAGACCGTGAGCTATGCGGCCCTCGACGCGCTCGCCGACCGCTGCGCGGCCGCGCTCCAGCGCGACGGCGTGGCGCCGCGCGACGTAGTCGCCATCTGCGCGACGGGCTCGATCCGCTATGTGGTGGCCTTCATCGGCGCGCTGCGCGCCGGGGCTGCCGTTGCGCCGCTTTCGCCCACGGCGCATGCGGACAGCCTCGCGGGCATGATCGAGAACGCCGGTGCGCGGCTCCTGTTCCTCGACGAAGCGGTCGAAACGGCGCTTGCGACAGCGACGGCGCTGCCCGCCGTTCGCACCATTCGCCTCGACGTGAAGGAAGGCGGCAACGCATTCGACACGTGGCTCGCGCCGGCGGGCACGGCGCCGCAGCCTGTGGCGATACAGCCGGAGTGGGCGTTCAACATCATCTATTCGTCGGGCACGACGGGCACGCCGAAAGGCATCGTGCAGTCGCACGCCATGCGCTTCGCCTACGCCCATCGCAGCACTTCGCGCGGCTACGGGCCCGAGGCCGTGACGCTGACCGCCACGCCGCTTTATTCGAACACCACGCTCGTGAGCTTCTTTCCGACGTTAGGACTGGGCGGCACCGTGGTGCTGATGCCGAAGTTCGATACCCGCCACTATCTGGAACTCGCGCAGCGTCACCGTGCGACGCACACGATGCTCGTGCCGGTGCAGTACCGCCGGCTGCTCGCGGACCCGGATTTCGACCGCTACGATCTCACGAGCTTCCAGTCGAAGTCGTGCACGAGCGCACCGTTTGCCGCGGATCTGAAGGCCGAGGTGGTGCGGCGCTGGCCCGGCACGCTCACGGAGTTTTACGGCATGACGGAAGGCGGTGCGTCGTGCGAGCTGCGGGCCGACGAGTGCCCCGGCAAGCTGCATACGGTCGGCCAGCCGATGCCCGGCCATGAAATGCGCCTGATCGACGCCGAAGGCAACGAGCTGCCTCGCGGCAGCATCGGCGAGGTGGTGGGGCGCTCGCCGACGATGATGACGGGCTACTACCGGCAGCCGGACAAAACGGCCGAGGCCGAGTGGTACGACCGCGAAGGCCAGCGCTTCATCCGCACCGGCGACATCGGCCGCTTCGACGAAGACGGCTTCCTCGTTCTGATGGACCGCAAGAAGGACATGATCATCTCGGGCGGCTTCAACATCTATCCAAGCGATCTCGAACAGGTGATCGCAGCGCATCCCGACGTGAGCGAGGCGGCGGTGGTGGGTGTCGCTTCGGAGCGCTGGGGCGAGACGCCGGTGGCCTTCGTCACGTTGCGCGAGGGCGCGGCGATCGATGCGTCCTCGCTCATGGCCTGGACCAACGAGCGGCTCGGCAGGATGCAGCGTCTCGCGCAGGTGGTGGTGGTCGAGGCGCTGCCGCGCAGTGCGATCGGCAAGGTGCTCAAGCGCGATTTGCGCGACCGTTTCGGGGCTGCGCTCGCATAGGGTGCGTTTCGATATTGTGACGTGGCAGCCGCTGCGTCAGTGCTTTCCCTACACCGCTGTTGTTACCAATAGAAATGTGTTGATATAGCGAAAATAATACGGTCGGACGGAAATTCCCCCAGTAATAAAAGGGTGCCCACACCAAGGAGACAATTGATGAGAATGTTGCGTTCGTTGTTGGTTAGCACGGCCGTATGTTCAGCGTTGATGTCTGGCGCCGCAAACGCGGAGACCGTCAAGATCGCCTTTATCGATCCGCTGTCCGGCCTGATGGCGTCGCTGGGAACGAATCAGCTGCACAGCTGGCAATACACGGCCGAATGGGCCAACGAACATAACTGGGCAGACGGCACGAAGTTCGAAGTGGTCGGGTTTGACAACAAGCTTTCGCCGCAGGAAAGCCTGACCCTGCTGAACCAGGCGGCCGACCAGGGCATTCGCTACATCGTGCAGGGTAACGGCTCGTCGGTGGGCCTCGCGCTGGAAGATGCGGTGGCGAAGTACAACGAACGCAATCCGGGCAAGGAAATCATCTACCTGAATTACGCCGCGGTGGATCCGTCGATGACCAACGCCCGGTGCGACTACTGGCACTTCCGCTTCGACGCGAATGCGGACATGAAGATGGATGCGCTGACGACTTTCCTCGCGCGCGACAAGGACGTCAAGAAGGTCTATCTGATCAATCAGGACTACTCGTTCGGCCACGATGTCTCGCGCGTGGCACGTGAGGATCTGAAGGCCAAGCGTCCGGATATCGTGATCGTCGGCGACGACTTCCATCCGCTCGCACGCGTCAAGGACTTCTCGCCTTACGCCACCAAGATCAAGGCATCGGGCGCCGATACGGTGATCACGGGTAACTGGGGCAGCGATCTCGCGTTGCTCGTCAAGGCCAGCAAGGACGCCGGCGTGACGGCCAACTTCTACACCTATTACGGCGGCACGACCGGCGTGCCGACCGCCATGGGCTCGTCCGGTGCCGATCACGTCAAGTACGTGGGGGTGTTCGGTCCGAACAGCACGGACAACCCGGCTGTGGTGGGGCAGATCATCGAAGGCTACAAGAAGAAGTACAACGACGACTACTACCTCGCTACGGCCTATACCGCCATTACGATGTTGAGCAAGGCGATCAAGGAAACGAAGTCGAGCGATCCGGTCAAGGTCGCCAAGGTCCTCGAGGGAATGACGGTAGACGGCATGAACGGTCCGGTGACGATGCGCGCCGCCGATCACCAGGCACAGCAATCGCTGGTGATCGCCACGTGGACGAAGGCTGACGGCAAGACCGTGAAGTATGACCAGGAGAATACGGGCTACGGCTGGCGCACCGACGTCCAGCTCGGACCGACGGCGGCAACGCAGCCGACCACGTGTCAGATGAAGCGGCCGAACTAAACGCTCTCCCGCCGGGGCAACTTCACAAGGATGATCGGGCAGTGGAATTTCTGACCATCTCTCTCTTGAACGGCATCAGCTACGGGCTGCTGCTGTTCATGCTTTCGTCGGGCCTGACTCTGATCTTCAGCATGATGGGCGTGCTCAACTTTGCGCACGCCAGCTTCTACATGCTCGGAGCGTACTTTGCCTTCACCATCGCCAGCAAGCTCGGCTTCTGGCCGGCGCTGGTGGTGGCGCCGGTGCTCGTCGCCTGCGTCGGCGCGCTCGTCGAACGTTTCGGCCTGCGTACGGTACACAAGTACGGACACGTGGCGGAGCTGCTGTTTACCTTCGGGCTGTCGTATCTGATCGTGGAAGGCGTCAAGCTGGTCTGGGGACTGGAGGCGGTGCCGTACGCGATACCGCCCGAACTCGACGGCACGCTGTTCAAGGTGTTCAGCTCGGACTTTCCGAAGTATCGGGCCTTCATGATGCTGGTATCGATCGCGATGCTCGTGGGGTTGTATCTGCTGCTAACGCGCACGCGCATTGGCCTCGTTATTCAGGCGTCGCTGACCCACCCCGAAATGGTCGAGTCGCTGGGCCACAACGTGCAGCGCGTTTTCATGATGGTGTTCAGCGGCGGCTGCGCGCTGGCCGGGCTGGCCGGCGTGATCGGCGGCAATGCGTTCGTCACTTCGCCGTCGATGGCCGAGTCGGTGGGGACCATCGTGTTCGTTATCGCGGTGGTCGGCGGAATGGGTTCGCTGCCGGGCGCGTTCATCGCGTCGCTCCTGATCGGCATCATGCAGACATTCGCGGTCACGATGGACACTTCGCTCTCCGACCTGTTTGCACTGGTTGGCATGAAAGTGACGGACAGCACGGTTCTGTCGTCGCTGTGGCGCATCCCGGTATCGCAGGTTGCGCCGATTCTGCCTTATTTGCTGATGGTGCTCATGATGATCCTGCGACCGCGCGGGCTGCTCGGCAAGCGGGAGGGCTGAACGATGAAACCGCTCATTCAGGCCAGTGCCGGTTCGACGATGCAGCACCGCCGGCTGTTTCATCCCGCCCATTCGCTGCGCTGGGTTATCTGGGGCGCCACGATCCTCGTGATGCTGGTGATGCCGCTCCTGTTTTCCAGTGGCTTTGCGATGGCGCTGCTCTCGCAGATGGGCATCATGATCATCTTCGCGCTGTCGTACAACATGCTGCTCGGTCAGACCGGCATGCTGTCGTTCGGGCACGCGGTGTATTCCGGGCTAGGTGCGTTCGTGGCCGCCCACGTGCTCAACATGATCGGTGCGGGCGAGTTCCCACTGCCGGTTTCGCTGCTGCCGATTGTCGGCGGCCTGGGCGGGATGCTGTTCGGTGTGCTGTTCGGCTATGTGACCACCCGCAAGTCAGGCACCACGTTCGCCATGATTACGCTCGGTATCGGCGAAATGGTGGCGGCCAGCTCGCTCATGTTTCCCGGGTTCTTCGGCGGGGAGGGCGGGGTGCCGACCAATCGCACGGTTGGCCATGCGGTGCTTGGCATTACTTACGGCCCGGCGATTCAGGTCTATTACCTGATCGCCGCCTGGTGCCTCGTTTCGATGATTGCGATGTACGCGTGGACGCAGACGCCGCTTGGCCGCATGGCCAACGCGGTACGGGACAACCCCGAGCGTGCCGAGTTCGTCGGCTACAGCACGCAGCGCGTGCGCTACCTCGTGATGATCCTTTCGGCGTTCTTTGCCGGGATCGCGGGCGGCCTCTCGGTGATCAACTTCGAGATCGTGACGGCGGAGAACGTCGGCGCCGCACAGTCCGGCGGCGTGCTGCTCGCCACGTTCATCGGCGGCGGGGCGTTCTTCTTTGGCCCGATCATCGGCTCCATCCTTTTCGTGCTGTTCGCGGTCGCGCTGTCCAATCTCACGCATGCCTGGTTGCTCTATCTGGGGCTGTTCTTCGTGCTGATCGTGATGTACGTGCCGGGTGGCGTATCGAGCCTGCTCATGAAGCAAGTCCCCCTCATCGCCGCGCGCAAGCTGCACCGCATGCTGCCGTCCTATGCAGTGATGCTGGGCGCGGCGCTGATTGTTCTCAGCGCTCTGGTGCTGACCGTGGAACTCGTCTACAAGATCCAGATCGATAGCGACAACGGTACGGTCATGGCGCTCGCGGGCCTGAATTTCGATGCCGCTTCGTGGGTACCCTGGGCCGCTGCGGCGGTGCTGTGGGTGGTGGGCGTACTGGCCGCGCGTGTGGCGGCCGCACGGGTGCGCAGCGCGTGGGATCAGGTGCAACGGGAAATCGCAGGGAGCAGCGCATGACGGCCGCGTTGGAGTTACGTGAAGTGCGCAAGAAATTCGGGCGCACGGAGATCATTCGCGGCGTCAACCTGGATGTCGTGAAGGGCGAGCGTCATGCGCTGATCGGTCCCAACGGCGCCGGCAAGTCGACGACGTTCAACCTGATTTCGGGGCGCTTTTCGCCGAGTTCCGGTACGGTCAAGCTCAACGGCGTGGATATCAGCGGGTTGCCGCCGTACAAGATCAACCGCATGGGGTTGTCGCGCAGCTTCCAGGTGACGAACATTTTTCACCGTCTTTCGGTGTTCGAGAATTTGCGCTGTTCGGTGCTGTGGGCGCTCGGTTACCGGTATTCGTTCTGGCATCGGTTAGGACAGTTACGCGACGCCCGCGAGCGCGCCGATGAAGTGCTCGAACTGATCGGGTTGCAGGACCGGCGCGACACCCATGCCGGACTGTTGACCTATGCCGAACAACGCGCGCTCGAAATCGGCATCACGATTGCCGGCGGCGCCGAGGTCATCCTGCTCGACGAGCCCACGGCGGGGATGAGCCGTTCGGAGTCGGACCATGCGGTCGAACTGATACACAAGGTCACGGTCGGCAAGACGCTGGTGATGGTCGAGCACGACATGAGCGTCGTCTTCGGCCTCGCAGACCGCATTTCGGTGCTGGTCTATGGCGAGGTGATTGCCACCGACACGCCGGAAGCCATCCGCAACAACCGCAGCGTGAAGGAAGCCTATCTGGGCACCACGCTGGACGAACCCGCAGGTGCGCATTGATGGGATCCTCTACTCCGATGATCGAGGTGCGCGACCTGCATGCGTACTACGGCAAGAGCCATATCCTGCACGGTGTCGAGATGCAGGTGGGCGAGGGCGAGATCGTCGCGCTGCTTGGACGCAACGGTGTAGGTCGCTCGACGCTGGCCAAGTCCATCATGGGTCTCGTCCGGTGCGAGGGACATATTCTGCTGCGCGGCAACGACGTGCGGGGGCTGCGGACCTTCGAGGTCGCGCACCGTGGAATAGGCTACGTGCCGGAAAACCGAGATATTTTCCCTACGCTGACGGTTCGGCAGAACCTGTTGCTCGGCGAAAAGCGTAATCCGAGCCAAAAGAAGCCGCGCTGGCAGCTCGATGACATGTACCAGATGTTCCCGCGCCTGAAGGAGCGGGCGGACACGGCCGCCGGGGTGCTGTCCGGCGGTGAGCAGCAGATGCTGACGCTGTGCCGAACGTTGATGGGCGATCCGGATTTCATCATCATCGACGAGCCGACGGAAGGACTGGCGCCTCTCGTCGTCGCGCAGGTGGGCGAGTATCTCAAGACACTCAAGGCGCGCGGGATTTCGGTGCTGCTCGTCGAGCAGAAACTGGCTATCGCGCTGGATATTTCGCAGCGCGTTTACGTCATGGGCCACGGGCAGATGGTGTTCGAAGGGACACCTCAGCAGCTCAAGGCCGATGCCCGCGTCCGGCAGGAATGGCTGGAGGTGTAGGGCGCGAGAACAGGCCAAACAGGCCAGCCTGAGGTATCGCTTCGCTTCGGCGCATATTTTGCCAAATCGACAGGAATCCTTATTGTTATTGGAGGGATGATTCTTGAAAGTCTTCGAGCAACTCAGCGAACTTCAGACCTGCGTGGGCGAAGCGCTCGGCGTGGGCGAGTGGATGACGATCGACCAGCAGCGCATCGACCTGTTCGCCGAGGTCACACACGATCATCAGTGGATCCACGTCGATCCGGAACGCGCGGCGGCGGGCCCGTATGGCACGACCGTCGCCCACGGCTTTCTGACCCTGAGCCTGCTGCCGGCCCTGTGCGCGAGCGCTTTCGGCGTGTCCAATATACGCATGGGCGTCAACTACGGGCTCAACCGCGTGCGCTTTCCTGCGCCCGTTGCCGCTGGCAGCCGCATCCGTGCGGCTTGTCGGCTGCTGGAGTACACGCCGCTCGAGAACGGGGCGCAACTCACGGTCGAAGCCACCGTGGAGTGCGAAGGCTCAACCAAACCCGTCTGCGTCGCGGAGATGGTGTCGCGACGCTACGGCTGAGCGAGCAACACGAAGTGGACGATCTGGATTCCGAAGGGAGAAGGCGCTATGCGTTTCAAGGACAAGGTAGCCATCGTAACCGGCGCGGCCAGCGGTATCGGGCGAGCGACCGCCCGACGGCTCTATGACGAAGGGGCGACGCTCGCGCTGATCGACCGCAATGCCGACGCACTCGCAACCGTGGCCGACGGCATGGAGCGCGCACGCGTCTGGTACACCGGCCTCGACGTCGCGCGCGAAGACGACGTGGCGAACTGCGTAGACCAGGTGCTGCGCCAGTTCGGCGCGATCGACGTGCTGTGCAACAACGCGGGTATCGCGGGTGGCGATTACTCGCCGGTCAGCGAGACCAACACGGACGTCTGGCAGCAGATCCTCGCCGTCAACCTGATGGGCGTCGTGCATTTCACCAAGTGGGCCTCGCGTTCGATGATCGAGCGCAGCCGCGGCGCGATCGTCAATACCGCGTCCGTGGCCGGCGTGCGTTCGGGCGCGGGCGGGAATGCCTACAGCGCCTCGAAGGCAGCGGTCATCAATCTCACGATGACGAGCGCGTGCGATCTCTCGCCCTGGCATATCCGCGTCAACGCCGTATGCCCCGGACTGATCGAAACGGGCATGACGGCTCCGGTGTTCGAGCGGGCGCGCGCGCAGAACAAGGAAGACCGGCTTGGCTACCGGTGCGAACTGCGACGCCCGGGACGCCCCGAGGAAGTGGCCGCCGCCATCGCGTTTCTCGCGAGCGACGACGCGAGCTATGTGACCGGCCAGGCGCTGCCGGTGGATGGCGGCAATACCGCTTCGCTGAATTTGCCGGGAATGAAGGTCTGAGACCGGCTGGGGCAGGTGGGGGAGAGGACTGCATGGAGATCCGGGCTGCCTGGTGGTCCAGGCTATACCGAAGTGCTCGCATGGTCCGGCAAGTATTTCAGTAGTTCTCTAAAAATTACTGAAATACTCAGGCAGGCCGTTTTTCAGTAAAATATTGGAAATTACTGAAAACGGGCTCGACATGCACGGTTTTCCCCTTTACCAGCGCCACGACCAGGCTTACTGCGCCCAGTTTGCCAATATCGAGCAGGCGGCTGCGACGCAGGACAGGGTACTCATCGGGGCGCCGGGAACGATCCTCGAGCACAGGCGCGGAGACCTCGTCTACTACGCCCGGCAGTTCATGAACGCCGAAGGCAGGAAACAGGAGGAGAGCCTTGGCGGTCCTCGCGGCGACCCGGATGTGGAGGCGCGCGTCGAGGAAATACGCGACCGGATCCTGCAAAGCAAGGACCTCGTGAACCGCATCCGCGAACTCGCGAAGCTGGGCTTCCAGGTTGCCGACAACAAGACTTACGCCACGATGGGCGTCCTGTACAACCATGGTCTGTTCCAGGCCGGAGCCGTGCTCATCGGCTCCCACGCGTATGCGGTGTTGCTCAACAGCCTCGGTATCAAGGCCGTCGCTTACGAGACGGAGGACATCGATATCGCACGCGGGCGGCAACTCGCGCTGCAGCACGTGCCCACGGGCGGCCTGCTTGCCATCCTGAAAGAGACGGGCATTGCGTTCGTGGAAGTGCCGCCGATGACCCGCGGGGAGCCCTCGACGTCTTACAAGCAGGCCGGCGCAACCCGCTTTCATGTCGATCTGCTGGTGCCGTCGGACGACGATTCGTTTCCGACGATCGCCGTACCCGAACTGGGCGCGCACGCGACGGGGCTTCCGTATCTTGCGTACCTGCTAGGCCGGTCGCAGTTGAGCACGCTGCTGTCGAGACACGGCGCGGTGCCCGTGCGCGTGCCCGATCCGGCGCGCTTCGCGATCCACAAGCTCCTGGTATCGCGCCTGCGCACCAACATGCTCGTGAAATCGCACAAGGACGTTCAGCAAGCTTGCGTATTGCTCGCGATGCTCGGTGAGCACAGAACGGGCGATATCGAAGCGGCCTGCGAGGAACTGCCGGCGTCGGCTCGTGCGCTCGTGCGCCGAGCGTTGCCCGAAGTGCGCCGCTTGCTTGCGGTGCATGAAGGTGCGTTAGGTGAGTTTGAAACGGGTATCGGGGCATGGCGGAAAATGTGATAATTTATCTTATGTAAAATTTCAAGGACTAGTCCGAGCATTTAACATTTGGCGTGCGAGATCCGAGGGAGAGTTTGCGGCGGTCCTTATCCGATGGCGGACGCTCGCCTTCGAGCTCCCTCGGGCATGGCGGTCGGGAAAGCTGTTGGCACGCGCCCAATTGGCGATTCAGCGTGCGCTATCGTTCTGTGCTATGTGGGAATATCGCTTCGATTTCTGCGGTATCCCATCGCCCGCGCTTCATCGCCTCAGCCAACATTCCCAGCGTCAACGGGACGGTAGTTTCGCGTCGGTAGCGCTTCGAGAACAGTCCGAGGAAGCCGGACACCAGTTCCTGACCTTCTGGCCGGAAATAGCGGCGGTACGGGAAATCTTGCACCTGCACCTTGAACGTTTCCGCCCACTTGTCGATAAATTCGACAGCATCCAGCCCGGTTAGACCTAAATCGTCCTCAAGACGGGATGCCGGTAGCAAATTGAGCTTCCCGCCGAATAGCGGTCGCCCAAGTTCTTCCCGCGCGAATAGTTCGAGCTGCTTCCAGACATCGCTATTCATCAAAGCACCCGATCTTCCGGCTTCACAATGCGGTTATATACCATCACCGTCTTGCGCATAATCAGCGTCGCGTCTACCGCCAAAAAAATTTCCCCGACTATCGGAATCGTACGTCCGACCCAGGCACCGAGGTTTCGCGTAAACGCAATGCGAACGCCGGAAAGCCCTGCGCCGGTAATCATCGGCAGCCGAACGGCGACCTTGACCGGCAGCAACCTGCGCGCGACCAACGAGGCGACGGACGTGCCTGCTGTCGCGCCGGCGAACTTACCTGGCGCTGGCACGTCAGCCTGGCCTAGTAGCATGGCTGCCGCCGCACTCAAATCACCGAACCCAAGCTGCTTTTGCGTCTCGTCAATTGCCACATAAACGAACAGATCAACAGGCCTTAGATTTTGATGGATGCCGTATGCGTAATGATTTTCGCTCATTCAAGTCACCATTATTTCGGAGAACCCTACTCTCTTAATATCCCGATATTTTCACGCGAATCCGGTACTTTACCTGACATGCTCGTCGCTCACCTTCTTCCGTTTGCCATTTATGCAAAATTAATGATTGCGGGTATACAAGTGCCAAACAATTGCGAACGCGGCCCTTTCCTGACGTGCCTGACAGCGTCTCCCTGACATCAGGATACGGTATGCTTCAAGTTGACAGGCTCAAAATGGGAAATTCGGGATGGAACCAGGGGTTGAAAATATTTCGCGCTTCAGCGTATCTGGCTTAACCGTTCGCACGACTAACCGTGCCGAGTTCAGTCAGGACACCGCAAAAATTCCAGACTTGTGGGAGCAATTTTTCTCAAGGGGACTGGCAGATAACATCCCGAATCGGCTGCCGGATGCGCCAATTTTTGGCGTGTATTCCGCTTATGAATCTGATGCCACGGGCGCTTACGATCTGACGGCCGGTGTGTCCGTTAGCCAGCGAAATCCCGACTTTAGAAATATTGGGATTCAGGACGGCAAGTACCTCGTCTTCGAAGCCAGCGGTCCAATGCCCACTGCCGTTATTCAAACCTGGGCTGCCATCTGGGCATATTTCGAACAGCATCCCCAGTTCGGCGCAGCTTTCTGACGGATTTTGAATCTTGGTGCGGCCCAGAGGAAGTTCAGATTCATATTGGCGTCGAGACATCGTAAAGATGTCGCGAATAGGTGTTTCGGCGGCAAACGATCCTCGTGGCTCGGTGGCGATCACCGCGCCACCGTCACGGGCTAACAACTACAAAGCAGCCGCAGTGCTATCCGCACGCTGAGGCTTAACATACGTAAAAGTCTGTTTATTGAGGGCACCCCGTCTCGAAACCCAAGTTTTTCTAGATGGGGGTAGCAGTGATTTCCAGCTGCATGCCGAGAGTAGAGAGCGCGGCCGCGATAATGTAGATCTTGGGTTTGAAGCCGGAAACCGTCACGGGCAGCTCGGGGAATATCTCGGCCTGCCCGCGTGCGAGCGTAAGCGTCAGGCGCGGTTCCTATTGCATAGGGACAGTCGCTATCGCGGCATAGACGCGGATGCGCATCGCGCCATTGTTTGGGGCGTCGATCAGGTCGGGAATGTCTGAGCCGAATGCACGGCGCTTGATGCGTGAGGCGAGCGGCGTCGACAGGATTTGTCCGATCGACTGATACAGATGATCGAGTCCGCTGAGCGCGCGTTTACGAGTCAAGTCGCCCTGCTCGCGGTGCGCGTGTTTCGGCAGGCTGATGCCCTGGGATTTCACTTCTTTAAGCACAACGCGCTGTACTACGCGGGTTGCGTTGCATCCGTTGACCGTGTTGCCTTTCCTCCCGCACAGTCACTTCCCCCAAGCCCCCACAAACACCGTGCGTCCCCCTCCCCTCAACCCGCCCGACTCAACCGGTTCGCCGCAAGCCACCCCGACCCGCCCCCCAGCCCCGGCCCCGGATGCGTCGACGCCCCGATCTGGTAAAGCCCCGCATAAGGCGTGTCATGCCCGCGAGCGCCCTTCGCACCCGCGAACGGGCGCAGCCAGAAAAACTGATCCGGCGAGCACACGCCCGAGTACGGATCACCGCCCACGAGATTGCAGTTCATCCCCTCCAGATCGGCGGGCGAACAGGCGCGCCGCCCGACGATCTTCGCGGCAAGCCCCGGCATGACGCGTTCGAGCCGGCTCTGAATACGATCCGCTACACGTTCGCGTACCGCCTCGGTCCAGCGGCCGTCAGCGGGTACGTCGATCTCGCCGGCCGCGTCGCCTGCCAGGCGCGACGGCATCTCCTGCATCTGCAGCCACAGGATCGCCCCGCCTTCGGGTGCGCGCCCCGGATCGACCGCCGTCGGCTGGCCGATCGCGATGGTCGGCCGTGCCGGGATGAGGCCGTTGTTGGCTTCGGTGACCGACATGCAGACGGTCTCCATGCTTTCCGTGAGATGCACGAGCGGTACCTTCGCCAGCTCCGGGTCGCACCAGTCGGGTGGCGACGAGAGCGCGAAGTGAATCTGCATGTCGCCTCGCCCGAAGCGATAGGCGCTTGCCCGCTCGCGCCATGCGCCCGGCGCGTCGGGCAACAGGCCGTTGTAGAGCTGCGCGGGCGTCACGTTGCACACTACCGCCTCTCGCGCGCGCAGTGCGGCGCCGTTGGCGATCACGCCGACAGCCCGGTTTTTTTCGATCAGCACACGCTCGACATGCGTGCCGAGCAGAAAGCGCCCGCCGTGACGCTCGATCACCGCGCGGAACGCCTTGACGATATTCGCGCTGCCGCCTTTCACCACCGGCATGCCGCCCGCCACGACGGCCGCGAACGTGAGCTTGCCGATGAGCGCCGAGCTCGCGTCGTCGGGGCCGAGGCCCGTGTGCAGCGTCCACGGCGCGATGGCGGCGCGGGCGAGACCGGAACGCAGCTCGCGCATGCCCCAGCGTCGAAAGCTTTCGAGCGACTGCGCGCCAAATGCCGCGAGTCCGTCGACTCCGCGCCGACGCCACTCGCTCCACAGGAGCTTAAGCATCGGCCAGCTATACGGATTATTGCCAAGCAGTCCGAACGTGAGCGCCGCATCGGCGCCGAACAGGCGTTCGGCGGCGGCCGCGAACGCCGCGCCGTCGCCGGTGCAGTGCGCGTCGAGGCGCGCAGCCGTGTCGGCCACGTCCTGGCGGAATGCTAGCGAGCGGCCGTCCGGCGTCACGATGCCTGTCGAGTAGTCGCCCTGCGCGAACTCGAGCCCCGCCGCATGCAGTTCGTCCTTGAGCTCGGCATAGCCGGGACTGCCAACGAATAGCGGATACCAGGACGACATCACGTCGTGGAGGTAGCCGTCGAACAGTTCCTCCGTGCGGATACAGCCGCCCGGTTGTGCGTTGCGCTCGATCACGAGCACGCGCTTGCCGCGGCGCGCGAGCAAACCCGCGCACACGAGCGAATTCATGCCGCTGCCGACCACGATGACGTCTGCTTCGTCCCCCATCTACCCTCCTGTTTAGCCGTGTTGCACGGCGCGCGCGTAGAGCGGCGCGTCGGTGCCGTCCATGAACGGCAGGTGTCCGTACTCGACCAGCTCCCACTGGTTGCCGAACGGATCGAGGAAATAGTTCACGCGCAGGCCCGCGCAGGGGCCCTCGTCGATCACGATCGGGCCGTCCATCACGGCGACGCCACGTGCGCGCAGGAAGGCCAGCGCGGCGTCGAGGTCTGCGACCTTCAGCGCAATATGGCTCGCGCCGAGATCGCAATTGCGGCGCGGATCGGTGCGCGCGTCGGCGGGCAGCTCGTAGCGGAACAACTCGAGCATCAGGTTCTTGCCGAGCGCGAGCATGGCGAGCGTAAGGCGCGCGCCCTCCACGTTCAGATGGGCGAGCGTCCAGTCGCGCCCGTCGGCAGTGCGCGGCAATTCGCGCGCATCGAACGGTCCGAGACGGTACAGCTCGATGGCGCCCAGCACGTCGCGATAGAAGCGCACGCCTTCGTCGAGATCGGGTACGGTGAGCGCGACGTGATCGACGTGCATCAGTCCAGGCAAGGTGTTCTGCATGGTTGTCTCCAGGTTCGTGTCGAGGCGACGAGGCTCACGGCAGGCTGCGCGCGCCGCCGAGCGCGGCGACCGGCCTGAACACGGTCAGTCGCAGTGCGGGATAAAGCACGACGCACAGAATCAGCGTAGAAAAGAATTCGACCGGCACGAAGCGGTTCAGCACGTAATGCGAGAGCAGCACTGCGACGATTGCCGTGATGACGCCCGCCCAGTTGACGGTCTCGCTATCGCCGAAGTTGCCGGCATCGGCCACGCCCGCACCCGTGACCCGCCGCACGATAAAGAAGTCCGCCACGATCACGCCCGCAAAAGCGGTGGTCAACACGCCGAGAATCGTGATCCACGAGTTGACGAGCGCAAGGATCTGGCCGTAGAGCATCAGGAGGCCGATCACGTTCGCGAGGATCACGAACATCAGGCGGCCCGGGCGCCAGTTGAAGGCGTCGAAGAGATTCGAGAGCGAAAGCGAGGCGCTATACGTGTTGATGACTTGCGCCTTGCTTTGCGCGAGCACCATCAGGAGCGCGCCGAACGCACCGCCGAACACGACGAATGCCGCCGTGATGCTGTCGGGGCTTTGCAGCGCGGCCTGCGCAGCCGCTTCGCGCGTCATCCCCTCGGTGTGGACGTAGAAGTCGATCAGCGCCGGAATGCCTGCGTACATGATGATGCCGCCAAGGCTCAGCATGGCGATGTCCATCATCAGGTTGCCGATCAGCGCGGCCACGCCGATGTCGCGCGAGCTGCGCGCGTAGCGGCCAAGGTCGGCGTCGACGAGCGCAAGTGCGCCGGCCGATCCGATCAGCACGTTCACGCAGAAGACGAACTTGCCGATGTCGGTGCTCGCGCCCATGCCCGCCAGCACCTGGGGCGGAAACTGCGAGCCGAACGCGAGCAGGTCCGCCCCGCTATGCGGCGCGCCCGCAACGACGACATAGGTGATGTACGCCAGCACGGCCAGGAACGCCACGAGCGTGATCGACGAAACGCGGGCGACGAGCGTGAAGCCATAGGCCGTGAGCAGCACCCAGACAGCCGAGAGGAGTCCGTAGATTACGACACGCGTCGTCACCGTATCGGCGAGGTGGAAGTAGAACACGAAGCCGCGATAGAGCAGCGCGTTTTCGAGCGCGAGAAAGCCGATGATCATGAACGCGAAGATCAGCGACGAGATTACCGAGCCTTTCCTGCCAAAGCCGAAATGACGGGACAGGACCGTGCTCGACAGGCCCGAGCGGTAGGCGACATGGCCGCAAGCCCAGCCGAGCAGCGCGCCCACGATGGTCACGCAGGCGCCGGCCGCGAGCGCGATCTTGAAGCCGGCGACGAACGTGACGAGCGCGCCGAGAAAGAGCTGCACGAGTGTCGTTACGATGCCGGCGGTGTTCCATGAAAGGGCGAGCCAGCCCTGGCGCGCGTGGTCGGGTACGCGTTCGAGCGCATGGTCCTCGATCGCGGAACTCAGATCGGTTTCACTCATTCAGATCTCCGTGCGAAAAATTATTGGTCTCCGCCCGCGCCGAGCTCAGCGCCCCACTGGGCCCACCGGGACGGGGCCATTGTTGAAGGGCAATATCCGGCGGGCTAGCCGGTTTGCGCAGCAAGGAGGCCGAATTGCGCAGCGGCCGCGCGCCGGGACGGTTGCCCGCCCACCCCGGGCAAACGCGAATTTCGACTCGCTTTCCGCGCGGATATGCTTTAGGCTTAAAGGAATGACGCGAATATTCCCGTCCGCGAGCGCCCCATGCTGCCGATTACGTCCACGCTCGAATCGTCGTGGCTGAACCGCTACCGTCTGTTCGAGTCGTCCGATCTGGAGGACACCCGCGAGCGCGTCTCGCGCGTGCTGCAGCCGCACCGGCTACTGCCCGGCCGGTTGCGCCACGGCCTGCACGCCTACGTCAACTGCGCGTCGTTCGGCAACCTGTCGTTCGGCTCGATCGGCTATGCGAGCACGATGAACGTCGATGCGGGCGAGGTCGACGACTATTACCTGCTGATTCTGGCCCCGAAGGGCTATGGCGACGTGACGGTGGGCACGCAGCGCATGATCGTCGGCCAGTCGCAGGGGATCCTGGTCGGGCCGCGCACGCACTTCTCCGGCACCTTTTCAGACCATAGCGAGCAATACTTCCTGCGCATCAATCGCGATGCCCTGCTCGCCCACTCGGGCCACGCGCAACTGCGTTTTGCCAGCGCGATCGATCTTTCGAGCCGTGCGCTCGCGCCGCTCGTGGTTCAGCTCGCGGCGCTCGCCGCCTCGCCGGAGACCGTGCAGCTCGCGCAGCGCGACAGCCGCGTCGCCGTCGAGCTGGAACGGCTCATCGTGACGCTGCTGCTCGCGGGCCAGCCGAACGACGCGCTGCCGCCAGGCCGCGAATGGGTTAGCGTGCCGAGAGCCTTGCGTCGCGCGGAGGCCTATATCGCCGAGCATGCGCTCGAGCCGCTGCGCGTGAGGGACATTGCGGACGCGGCCGGCGTGCCGGTGCGCACGCTGCTGCACAATTTCAAGGTATTTCGCGAGACAAGCCCGATGCAGCGCGTGCGCGACGTGCGCATGGAGCACTCGCACGAGCGATTGAGGCACGCGGGCGAGTGCGAGCGGGTGGCCGATGTCGCGCTCGCCTGCGGCTTCGTCAATCTGGGGCGCTTTGCGAAGGCCTATCGCGAACGCTTCGGCGAATCGCCTTCCGATACGCTGCGCAAGGCACGCGCGCAGCACGGTTAGCACGTTCACCGGCCTCACGTCACGGCTGCCGCGCGAACCAGTCGCGCGGCGAGACGCCCTGATCGGGGCCGAGGCTCGAAAAACCGCCGTCCACGGGCACATCGACGCCCGAGATCCACGAGGCGTTCGCCGAGCAGAGAAACGCGACCACGCGCGCAATCTCCTCGCCGCGCCCCACGCGCCCAAGCGGATGGAGCGGCTGGCCGACACGATCGGCGAGCGCGATCGAGCCGCTGGCCAGGCGTTCGAGCGAGGGCGACCACGTCCAGCCTGGCGAAACGCTCACGGCGCGCAGGCCGCGCGGGCCCAACTCCATGGCCAGGTTGCGCGTGAGCTGGAGCAGCGCGGCTTTCGAGGCCGGATAAAGCGCCCTGCCCGCCGCGCCGAACTTTCCGCCGGTGCTGCCGAGATTGACGATCACGCCGTCGCGCCGCAGATGCGGCACGGCTTTCCAGGCGAGGATGGCGGCTGAAACGAGGTTCACGTCGAGCAGGCGGAGCCATTGCTCGCGTGTCGAGGCAAGGCCGGCGTCGTCATAGCTGCACGCATTGTTGACGACGATATCGAGCCCGCCGAACGTGCCGATCGCGGCTTCGATCGCGCGGTCGAGCGCGGCGTCGTCGGTGACGTCGGTTTCGACGAAGCGCGCCGCGCCGCCGATCGACGCCGCGACCGCACGGCCCGCCTCGGCGCCGAGCCCAGCGATCAGCACCGCGGCGCCCTCATTCGCCAGGCCGCGCGCGATATCGGCGCCTATGCCCTGCGCCGCGCCCGTGACGATGGCGACCTTGCCGTCGAGACAGCCCATGCCCCTGCGTGGCGCTTCGGAACGCGAGCCTGAGTTCATGAGGTCTCCCTGGCATCGCCATTGCCAAAGATATCGGCGACAGTCGAGATCGTCGCAACAAGCCGCATCGATTCGAGCGACGCATCGTGCTGGCGCGGGTCCGCGCACGCGCAGGCATCGGCGGCGACGGCCGCGGTATAGCCGAGATCGACCGCGTGACGCACGGTCATCTCGACCGTCGAATGCGTGGCGACGCCGGCGACCACCAGATGACGCACGTCGTGCGCCGCGAGCAGTTGTTCGAGCGGCGTGCCGATAAAGCCGCTCGTGCGCCGATGATGGAGCACGTAGTCGAGGGCGCGCGCGGGATCGGGTTCGAGCCCCGGGTAGAACTGGGCGCCCCACGTCCCCTCGCGCAGCGCGCCCAGTTCGGCGGTTCGCGCGAAGATCGGCGCGTTGCGCAGCAGGTCCGCGTAGTCCGCGCGAAACGCAATGCGGATGTGGATCAGCGGCAGTTCGCGTCGGCGCGCGCGTTCGAGCAGCGAGCGCGCAGCACCCAGCACGGCTGCGCGCTCCGATTGCGCCCCGTCGAAACCCACCCGGATCTGGCCGCCCGGATCGACCACATCGTTCTGATAGTGCAGCGCGATCACCGCGGTGCGCGCGAGCGAGACCGCCGTCACAGGAACACCTCCAGGTTCGCGAGCGCGTCGGTGGAATTGACGAGGTCGATGCGCTTCAGATAGATCTTCCAGTCGTCGCCGGTGTCGATCTTGTGCGTGACGAGGCCCGCGAGCGTGCGCTGACCGAGCCGCCACTCGTTGACGAGCAGCGTGGAGTGCACGATCAGCCGCCCGGCCGTATCGCGCCCCTCGATCATCACGTTGCCGATCAGCCGCGCCGTGCGCGTGGCCGGCTGCTGCGACCAGTTGCGAGCATGGGTCACGCGGCGCGCGCGGACCTGGCGCAGCGTCGCGTCCTCCCAGAAGAGCGAGATGTGATCGTGCGGGCTCGCCTGCCCCGGTTCGTGCGGGACCCAGTACATGCCGTCCGGCGTGAAGAGGTCGAGCCAGGCGTCGAAGGCGCGCGTATCGAGCAGGCGCGCCTCGCGATAGAGGAACTGCTCGGCTTCGGCCCGCAGGGTTGTGTCCAGCGGGCCCGGCGCGACGGAGCCGGCCGCCGCGGTCGAAACGTCGAAGGTCGGGTCGTGCAGCATCAGGCGTCTCCGCGGTTCTGTCCGGTTTCGTCGATCATGAAGCGCTTCCATGCGGCGAACTGGTTGCGCATGGGCAATTCGCTCGTGCCGTTGAGCGACACGAAGCCGTCCTCCACGGCGCGATCCGTGCCCGCGTAGCGATGCAGGCTGACCCAGTCGCCGCCGCGCGTCTGGTTGCCTTCCTGGCAGCGTGCGTAGACTTCGACGTCGTCGGGCATGACGTTCGACGAAGGCGAGTTGATCACGTTTGCGTACGTGAGCGCGCGGTCGAACACGGCTTCGGGCGCGCCCTTCAGGCGGAATACCTGGATTTCGACGAGCGTTTTGTCCACTGCAAGCGGACGGATCACGCGAAACTGCTGGAATACGGTGTGCGGCGAACCGCTGCCGTAGATCACCGTGTTGTGACGGTTCATGCCGAGAATCTGCCGCGCGAGTTCGTCGCCGCGGGCCGCGGCCAACGTCGTGAAATGCGCATTCGAAACCGGGTCGCGATTGGCCGCCGCTGGGTCGAAGATGCCTTCCATGTAGCCGTGCCCGTACTCGTAGGCGCGCAGTTCGAGTTTTTCCCAGAACTCGTAGGGCTCGCCGTTGCCGTCCATGATTAGCAGTTCGAACGGCTTCGCGCCCAGTTCCTGCGCCTGCGAGCGCGCGGAAACGACCGACGATTCGTGCGTGACGCGCGCGTGCATCGTGTCGTGCAGATTCTCGTAGAAGATCTTCCAGTTCGAGCGCTGCAAGACGCGGAACACCCCGCCCGCGACTTCGACTTCGCCAACCGGCGAGCGATCGCACAGATTGTCGATCGACGAGGCCACGCCATTGAGAAACGTTTTCAGGTCCGGCCCCTCCGCGGCCTGGCTTGCGAACACGAAGCCGCGATAGTTCTCGACACGGGCGACCCGGCGCATCGAAAAATCCGGATGCGCCGGATCGAAGCCGGTATCCTGCAGGCCGTTGCGCAGCGGCGCCGAGAGGTGCGTGCCGTCGAGCCTGAACGTCCACGCGTGATAAGGACAGCGGAAGAACTTGCCGGCGCAACCGCCCCCGTCGGGGACGATCTTCGCGCCCTTGTGCGCGCACCGGTTGTAGAGAACATGAACCTGCCCGTCTGCGGCACGGACCATCACGACATCCTGATCGCCAATGCGCGTGGCGTGATAGTCGCCAGGCGCCTTGACCTGGCTTTCATGACCGACGTAGATCCAGGCTCGACCATAAATCCGCTCCATTTCCAGATCGAAGATCTCGGGGTCGGTGTAGACACGCTTGTTGACGCTGTCCGGCCGAACGAGGCCGGATAGCGTTGCAGCAGTAAGAGTCATGCCGATTCCTTACAGGGTGAAATTGCAGACCGAGGACGAGGCACCCGCCCTTCGCGCGCGAGATGCGCGTACGGATAGACTGTATGGCCGCGCAATGGCCGTGAATATCCGCGAATCGCAGCGCGTGGCCGGCACGCGCAGGAAATCGGGCCAGTCTCGGGGGAACCTCAGGCAGACCGCCGGCGAACCCGGCGCAGCGTATCCGAAGGCGATTCGCCGAACTTCTCGCGGTACGCGAGCGCGAAGCGGCCAAGGTTCGCAAAGCCGCAGCCAAGCGCGATATCGGCGACGCGTTCGGCCTCGCGCGCGGCCAGCAGGCGCTCGCGGGCGCGCTCCAGCCGCGACTCGCGCACGAACTGCATCGGGCTTGCGTGCGAAAACCGCTGGAAGCCGTCGAGCAGCGTGCGGACGGGCACGCCCGCCGCTGCGGCAATCTCGGCGAGCGTGATCGGCTCGCACGCATGTTCGGCGATGAAGGCCTGGGCGCGCTTGACCGTGCGCGGGACAGCCGCTGCCACCGGGCTCGACACGAGGCGATGAGGCTGCCCGGCCAGCAGCAGCGTGACGACGAGCCCCTCCAGTCCGGCGGCGACGCGCGCGTCGCGCTGCGCGAGCGCGATGGTCTCCGGCGAAGCGGCCAGCATGCGCAACTGCGCAAGCCACGGCGCGAGCTCGGGGCGCGTGAGGTCCAGCGCTGGCTCCATCTGCAACTGGTCATAGCCCGTGTGCGCCTGCACCGTGCGCTTGTCGATGCGCACGAAGAACTGCTCGCAGTCGCCGGAAAACGTGCCGCAAAAGCGGGTGGACGGCCCCACGAGCACGCCCTGGGTCGGGCCGACGATCATGCGCCGGCCGCCGACGCTTACGTCCGCATAGCCGCTCAGGCTCAGGATCGCGAGGTAGTAATCCTCGATCTCGCCGGCGTCGACGCCCATGGCGCCCGCGTAGCCGATCGTGCCGAACGCGAGGCCGTCGATGCGCACGTAGTTCATGTGCGCCGACTGGCCGGAGCGCGCGACGCCCGGCATCAGGCGGTGCGGCTGCAGCACCGTGGCGATGCGCTGGCGCGTGTCGTCCACGTCGTTGGACTCGAAGTACCGGTATCGACGCAGCGAGACCGGCTCGATCAGCAAAGAGGCAGGCGGCATGGCGGATCCTTCCTCATCGGGTTTGCGAAGAGGCCGGAGGGCGCGGGAGGCAATGACTCGCGCATCGTATTCCGGCGATGACGCCACTGTATACGTTCGAAATTCGCGTCAAAAGCGCGGAAAACCCCGTCTCACGCGCTTGCGGGAACGGGACAGGCAACCCGCCGCGTCTGCGCTAAATGGATAGATCGCGATTTTTGGCCGCGGAAAGCTGTCTAGCCTGCCCTAAATCTCGCCGCATCCGCGGCGCCTCGTGCTCATGGAACCCAGGGAAACTTCGGTTGCCGCCGGAAAATGACCACGCTAGCATTCAATCAAATAGAAATTCTATGTGAAATTCTATTCAACGCTGGTCGGTCGCCGCCGGTGGAACGTCGCGACCTCGCGCGTAGAGGATTCGTAGACGCGCTCCATCCGTTCGAGACATGCCGTGGCTTCTTTCGCCGCGGACCGGATGCCCGCCGTGGCCTCGGCCAGCTTGAGCAGCACCGTTTCGCGCAGGCGCGCATACGCTTCGCACACGCGCGCGCCTTCCGCGGTTGCGATGTAGTACACGCCGGTACGCGCCGAGCCGTATTTCTCGACGAAGCCGGTCTTGATCAGCTTGCGTAGTTCGTACTGCATATTAGCGACGTCCTGCCGGTTGGTCAGGTGCAGCAGGTCGCGAATGGTCTTGGGCCGCTCGTGCATGTGGATGACGTGCAGCAGTGCGTTCTCCTGACCGCTCAGCGTCGTGCCCGTCACGGCGGCCATGCACTCGGACTGCCAGCGCGAGAACGACTGGTCGAGCCGCATGACGGCGTATTCGAGGTCGGTGATCTCGACGCCGAATTCGTCCTTTGCGAGGTGCCAGCGGTGCTCTGCCGTAGCGCTCTTTTTCTGGGTTCTGCGTGATTGTTCGGTCATTGCGGAATCGGGCTGTCGAGGGTCACGCCGTTGATGGCGTAAAGGAAACAGGCTGCCGCAAGGCGGTCCGTCATGGAAGCAAATTTTACTGCGCGAGGACTGAGATGAGACGAATTCTGGACACCAGGGATTTCATTCTGGGGACGTTTGCGACGAACTGCTCGGGCGGCATGTCGGTGACGAAGATCGGCGAGCGCTGGGACAACTCGTGGGAGAACAACGAGAAGCTCGCGCTCATGCTCGACGAAGCGGGGATCGACTTCATGCTGCCCATCGCCCGCTGGATCGGCTACGGCGGCGAGACGGACTTCCACGGCTCGGTGCTGGAGACCATGACGTGGGCGGCAGGACTGCTGGCGAAAACGCGCCGTCTCACGGTGTTCGCGACGATCCACACGGCGGCGAACCACCCTGTCGTGGTGGCCAAGCAGATCGCGACGCTCGACCAGATCGGCGCCGGCCGTGCGGGCCTGAATATCGTCGCGGGCTGGAACCGCCCCGAATACGAGGCACTCGGGCTGCCGCTCGCCGCCGGTCACGACAAGCGCTATGCGTATGCCCAGGAATGGTTCGACGTCGTGCAGAAGATCTGGACGCACGAAGGCCCGTTCAACTGGGAAGGCGAGCATTTCCAGTTGAAGAACGTCTACGGCCTGCCGCGTCCATGGAATGGCGAACGCCCGCCTATTCTGAACGCGGCGGGCTCGGGCGAGGGACGCGACTTCGCCATCGGCAATGCGAACTTTCTGTTTACGCCCGCCATCGATCTCGAACGCTCGCGTGCCGAAGTCGCGGCGCTCAAACAGAAGGCGGTCGACGCGGGCAAGCCCGTGAACGTGCTGACGTTCTCGCACGTGGTCTGCCGGCCGACCGAAGAAGAAGCGCGCCAGTACCTCCAGTATTTCGCGCAAGACCACGCGGACTGGGGGGCGGTCGACAATCTGGTCGCGCTGCAGTTCGCGAACGCCCAGTCGTTCCCGCACGACCTGCTCGCGTTGATCCGCGACCGCATGGCGGCCGGGCACGGCGGCTTCCCTCTCGTCGGTACGCCGCAGCAGGTCGCGGCCGGCCTGATTTCGCTGGCCGAGGCCGGTTTCAAGGGCACGACGCTCTCGTTCGTCGACTATGTGAAGGAGTTCCCGTACTTCCGCGACACGGTGTTGCCTATCCTGGAGGCACACGGGCTGCGCAGCCCGCGTGAAGCACGCCGTGCAGCCTGATCGCAGTGCAACGCTCAGCAACCGCTTCGTGCAGGCAATGCGCGGTTTCGCCGGCGCGGTCTGTGTCGTGACCGTTGCCGACGGAAACGAGCGCAGCGGCTTCACGGCCACGTCCGTCTCGTCGTTCTCGGCCGAGCCGCCGATGGTGGTGGCGTCGATGAAAGCGACGAGCTCTTCGGCGCAACTGCTCGAACGCACCCGTCGCTTCGGCGTGAATCTGCTGCGTGCGGAACAACGTGCGATCGCCGAGCGCTTTACGGGCTTTCGCGGCGAACAGGGCGCAGCGCGCTACGGCGACGACGAGTGGATCCAGATGACGCACGGCGGCGCACCGCTGCTGTCGAGCAGCGCCGCGGCGCTGGACTGCGAGGTCGAGGAGCTGATCGCGCGTCATGGCCACCTTCTCGTCATCGGCCGCGTATGCGGCGTGGTGCGCGACGACGCCGTGCCGCATCCGCTCGTGTACTGGCGGGGTCAGTACACGGCGCTCGCGGCGGCAGAGTGACCGGTCGACCCACGCCAGCAAGCCGGTTTCCGGGACAACTTCAGGGACAACTTCAGGGATAACTATGATTTTGGAAATGTTTATATTTAAACTATACTGGCCTCACCCCTGACGAGGCGCCGTCGTGCGCCCCGCGTGTCTCACGAGAAAGGACGAACATGGCTGAGCGGTCGTTTGTCGAGGAAGTGAAGAAGCTGCGCCTCGGCGCTGGCGAGGTATTCAGCGGCGAGGGCATCCTCGCTGTCACGAAGGCGTTGCTCGAATCGGGCGTGGCCTATGTGGCCGGCTACCAGGGCGCGCCGATCTCGCATCTGATGGACGTGCTCGCCGACGCCCGCGACATCCTTGGCGACCACGGCATCCGCTTCGAGAACAGCGCGAGCGAAGCGACGGCGGCTGCCTCGCTGGCCGCGTCCGTCAACTATCCGCTGCGCGGCGCCGTGACGTTCAAGGCGACGGTCGGCACGAACGTCGCCTCGGACGCGCTGGCGAATCTCGCCTCGGGCGGCGTGACCGGCGGCGCGCTCATCATCGTCGGCGAGGACTACGGCGAAGGCTCCTCGATCATGCAGGAGCGCAGCCATGCGTTTGCGATGAAGTCGCAGATCTGGCTGCTCGATCCGCGTCCGAACCTGCCCGCCATCGTGCAGGCTGTGAAGGACGGCTTCGAGCTTTCCGAAGCGAGCCACACGCCCGTGATGTTGCAACTGCGCATTCGTGCCTGCCACGTGCACGGCCAGTTCGTGGCGTCGGACAACCGGCGCTCGACGTTCACGATCCAGGACGCGCTCGAAAATCCGAGCCGCGACGTCAACCGCATCGTGCTGCCGCCGGCCAGCTTTCTGCACGAGCGCGAAAAGATCGAGGAGCGCTGGCCGGCGGCCGTGCAATTCATCGAAGCGCGTGGGCTCAACGAATTCTTCTCTGCGGATGCGAGCGATATCGGCATCGCCGTGCAGGGCGGCAGCTACAACACCGTGCTGCGCGCGCTCGAACGGCTCGGGCTTGCCGACGTCTATGGCGAATCGCAGATTCCGCTCTACGTGATGAACGTGGCCTACCCGCTCGTCGATTCCGAATGGGAGCGCTTCTGCGCGGGCAAGCGCGCGGTGCTGGTGATCGAGGAAGGACAGCCGAACTTCGTCGAGCAGAACGCAAGCGCGATTCTGCGCCAGCGCGGCGTGGAGGCGGCGCTGCACGGCAAGGACGTGCTGCCGCTTGCCGGCGAGTACAACGCCGCAACGGTCATGAAGGGCCTGCGCGCGTTCTTCGAACGCTATGGCGTGCTCGAACCGCAACCCGCGCCACGCAAGATCATTCCGGTGAAGGCCGTTCCGGCCGATGCCGATACGGCGGCGCCTCCCGCTTCGCTCGACGAGACCGTCCACGCCCGTCCGCCCGGCTTCTGTACGGGCTGTCCCGAGCGGCCGATCTTCACGGCCATGAAGCTCGTCGAGCGCGAACTCGGGCCTCACCACGTGAGTGCCGACATCGGCTGCCATCTTTTCTCGATCCTGCCGCCGTTCAACCTCGGTGCGACGACGATGGGCTATGGGCTCGGCAGCGCGAGCGCGGCGGCGCTCAATGCCAGGGCGGAAAAACGCGCCATCTCGGTGATGGGCGACGGCGGCTTCTGGCACAACGGCCTCACGAGCGGCATCGCAAACGCCGTGTTCAACAAGAGCGACAACCTGACCATCGTCGTCGACAACAGCTATACGTCGGCCACGGGCGGCCAGGACATCCTCTCGTCCACGGCGCTCAATCCTGCGCGCAGCACGGGTCATGCGATCGAGCAGGCCGTGCGCGGCGTCGGCGTGGACTGGGTCAGGACAGTGCGGAGAACTTACGACCTGAAGACGATGATGGCCACGCTCAAGGAGGCGTTGACCACGGCGACGCAAGGCCCGAAAGTGCTGATCGCGCAAAGCGAGTGCATGCTGAATAAACAGCGGCGCGAAAAGCCCAGGCAGCGCAAGGCCATCGAATCAGGCGAGCGCGTGGTGCGCGAGCGCTTCGGCGTCGACCCCGATACCTGCACGGGCGATCACTCGTGTATCCGGCTATCCGGCTGCCCTTCCCTCTCGATCAAGCCGAACCCCGACCCGCTGCGCACCGACCCGGTCGCGAGCGTGCTCGACAGTTGTGTCGGCTGCGGGCTGTGCGGCGAGGTTTCGCATGCGGCGGTGTTGTGCCCGTCGTTCTATCGCGCGCAAATCGTGTCCAATCCGACACGAATGGACAAGCTTCGCCAGCGCATGCGCCACGCCGTGATCGGCTGGCTGCAACGCCGTGCCGCGCAGCGCCGCGCGCGCTACGCGTTCTGAACCGGAAGGAAACCGAAATGAAGGCTCAACCCATCAAGATCGCGATCCTCGCCATGGGCGGCGAAGGCGGCGGCGTGCTGGCCGACTGGATCGTCGATCTCGGCGAGCATAACGGCTATTACGCGCAGACCACGTCCGTACCGGGCGTGGCGCAACGTACGGGCGCCACGATCTACTACGTCGAGCTCTTTGCGCGCGAGGCGGGGGAAAGCCGCACGCCGATACTTGCATTGATGCCCACGCCGGGTGACGTCGATGTCGTCATGGCCTCGGAGCTGATGGAAGCGGGCCGCGCCGTGCAGCGCGGGCTCGTGACATCCGGGCGCACCACGCTCGTCGCTTCCACGCACCGTGTCTATTCGATTGCGGAAAAGGCCGCGATGGGCGACGGCCGTGTCGACAGCGAAGCGTTGATCGCCCATGCGGAACAGGCCGCGAAGCGGTTCGTGCGCTTCGACATGGCAGAAGCCGCGCAGGCTTCGGGCAGCGTGATCAGTGCGGTGCTGTTCGGCGCGCTGGCGGGCACGGGCGTCCTGCCGTTCAGCCGCCGCCAGTTCGAAGAGACCATCGAACGGGGTGGCGTGGGCGTGAAGCCGAGCCTGCGCGCCTTCGATCTGGGCCACGGCCGCGTGAACGGGGACGACGCGAACGCGGGGCACGACGCACCTGCGCCGGAACAAGCCGCACCAGCGCCGCGCGATCCCGCGGTCGCGCGCCTTCTCGAACGCGTGCGGCAGGAACTGCCCGCCGAAGTCCAGCCGATTGCGATCGAAGGCGTACGCCGCCTGATCGATTATCAGGACCCCGCCTATGCGGCGTTCTATCTGGACCGCCTGGCGGGTCTGCGGCGCGCGCTGCCTGAGGCGGGCGTCGCGTTGCTGCGCGAAACGGCGCGCCATCTCGCGCTGTGGATGTCGTACGAGGACACGATCCGCGTGGCCGACCTGAAGACGCGCGGCTCGCGCTTCGAGCGCGTGCGTAGCGAGGTGCATACGCAGGCGGATCAACTGCTGGCCATCAACGACTTCATGCATCCGCGCATCGAGGAGATCTGCGAGACGCTGCCCGCGGGTCTCGGCCGCTGGCTCGAAAAGCCGCACTGGATGCATCGCCTCGTGCGCCGCTTTACGCATTCGGGGCGCGTGGTGCAGACGAGTTCGCTGCGTGGCTATTTGCTGCTGTCCTTCGTCGCGAGCCTGCGAGGCATGCGTCGCCGCACGCTGCGCTACGAACTGGAAAACAGGCGTATCGAAGCGTGGCTCGCGCAGATCGTCGAATCCGCGCAGCACAATCCGGCGCTTGCCACCGAAGTCGCACAATGCCAGCGGCTCGTGAAGGGCTACAGCGATACGCACGCGCGCGGCCTGAAGAACTATCAGACCGTCATGACTGCCGTCACGAAGGCCGGCGCACGGCTCGCGCCCGCGACCTTGCGCGAGTTGCGCGACGCCGCCCTCGCCGACGAGCACGGCCACAAGCTGCGCGCGGCGCTTACCCGCCACGCGCTGGCCTGAGCGGCGGGCAAGGACAGCATGAGCATGGAAACCCCAACGTTTCGCCGCAAGCACAAGATCCATTTTTCCGAATGCGACCCGGCCGGGATTGTGTTCTATCCACAGTACTTCGTACTCTTCAACGACCTGATCGAATCGTGGATCGACGAGTTGATGCCGGAGGGTTATCACGGTGTGATCGGCGTGCGCAGTGTCGGCATGCCGACCGTACACCTGGACGTCGATTTCAAGGCCGTCAGCAGGATGGGGGATGAAATGTGGCTCTCGCTCGAAGTCGAGCGCATCGGCAACAAATCGCTTGTGCTTGCGTGGGAATGCCGGGGCGTGGATGGCGTGGTGCGCATGTCGGCAAGGCAGACCATCGTGACGACCTCGCTCGATACCCATCAGGCGATTCCAGTGCCGGACGATCTGCGCGAGGCGATCGAGCGTGCCGTCGTGGCCGCGCGCGCGGTGTGAACGTTCAGTGCAAGGCGGTTGCCGCTGCGTTGCCGCTCAGGCCGGCGGCCGATGCAGTTCGATGAGCAGCCGCAGCGTCGCCTTCAGTTCCTCGGCCTTCTTCTTGCCGAGCGGCGCCAGCACCTGTTCCTCGTGCGCCTTGGCCTGCTCCATCAGCGAGGCAACGAGCTGTTGGCCGCGCGGCGTGATGCGTACGAGCGTCACACGCCGATCGGTGTCGTGCGGGATGCGTTTGACGTAGCCCTGCCCCTCCATGCGGTCGAGCAGCCGCGTCACGGTCGGTTGCTTCGTCACCGAAATCTGCGCGAGGCGACCGATGCTGATCGCCTCGCCATCGGCCAGGGTGCAAAGCACGCGCCAGTCGGAGACTTCGAATCCGCTGGCCTGCACGATGACGTGGAATTCGCCGGAAATGAGCTGGCTGACCTGCGCGAGGAGCGCCGGGGTGTAATCGTCGACAAAGCTGGCTTGAAGAGACTGACTCATAGGTAAGCAGGGCGGCAAGCGAGACGGGTTAACCATGATTATGGATTATTTTAACCCTAAAGATAATTCAGCGATGCCCCGGAAGCGGGGCGCGTTTTGTGGCCACGTGGCGCGTTCGATCGCGTCGACATGACGGTGAAAAGGAGTGCAACATGACGAGCAGTCTGGAACAGCTAACCTTCGATCTGGCGAGCGGCCGTGTGCGCGTCGTCGACCTGACGCAAACGCTTTCGCCCGAATTTCCCGCGCTGCAACTGCCGCCGCAATTCGGCCAGGTCTGGGCGTTCAGGATGGAAACAATCAGCCAGTACGACGAACAGGGACCTGGCTGGTACTGGAATAACTTCTCGTGCGGCGAGCACACCGGTACGCACTTCGACGCACCCGTGCACTGGGTCACCGGCAAAGACCACGCGCAGAACTCGGTCGATACGATCGACGCGAAGAACTTCATCGCGCCCGCGATCGTGCTCGACGCGAGCGCCGAAGTCGCCGCGAATCCCGACTGGCTGCTGACCGTCGCGTTTCTCGAGGCATGGGAAGCGAAGCACGGCCGTATCCCGGCCGGCGCGTGGGTGCTCCTGCGTTCGGACTGGTCGAAGCGCACCGACCCCGCCGAATTCCTCAACCTGCACGAAGATGGCGCACACACGCCCGGCCCCACGCAGGAAGCCGTGGAATGGCTGATCCACGAGCGCAAGGTGCATGGTTTCGGCGTGGAGACCATCAATACCGATGCGGGACAGTCGTATGCATGGCCGACGCCGTATCCGTGCCACACGCTGATGCACGGTTCGAACCGTTATGGTTTGCAGTGCTTGAAGAATCTCGATCAACTGCCGCCGACGGGGACCGTTATCGTTTCGGCGCCGTTGAAGATTCAGGCGGGCTCGGGCAGCCCGCTGCGGGTGCTCGCGCTGGTTCAGCAGTAAGCACCCGGTGTATCCGGCGGGGAGGCGAACCGGCATTCGCACGAAGAGCCGCACGCCAAGACGCTCTTCGGGCCGCGCCACCGACCGGCTCACCGCGGCGGGCGTGACGCTCGCCGCGGTGGCCGCCAGCGTGTGTATCGAATGAATGGTGAGCGCGGAAGCGGTTGCCGTTGCGACGCGTCAGACGTGAACATCCCGCATCTGCTTCAAACACGCGCGCATCTCGTGCTCCAGTTGCGCAAAGAGTTCCGCCGCCGGCAGCGCACGCGCCAGCGCGGCTGCCTGTCCCGCCCATTGTGCGCCATAGCCGTACTCTCCCCTGGCCTTCGCGGCCGCATGGAGCGCCTTGCCGGCGTCGTAGGCGATGGGATAGGCGGGCGAGTTCGGCGCGCGCGGATCGTCGCCGAGTTCCGTGAAGCGGTTCACCATGCTGCGCGCGACGCGTCCCGAGATGGCCTTCGTGAACGTCGTGCGTTGCGCGGCCGCGCTGAGCAGCGTGCGGCGGTAGCCTTCGTCGATCGAGGTTTCGGTCGACGCGACGAACGCGGTCCCGAGTTGCGCGGCTTGCGCGCCCAGTGCGAGCGCCGCGACGATGCCCGCGCCGTCCATGATGCCGCCGGCCGCGATCACGGGCACGCGCAGAGCGCGAACCAGCAGGCGCGTGAGCGCGAAGGTGCCGAGGCGGTCGTCCGCGGCGTCCGGATCGAATACGCCGCGGTGGCCGCCCGCTTCGATGCCTTGCGCCACGACCGCATCCACGCCGGCAGCCTCGGCCTGGCGCGCTTCGTCCAGATTCGTCGCGGCGGCGAACAGTTTGATGCCGGCGCGCCGGAGTTCCGCGATCGTCTCCGCCGCCGGGAGCCCGAAGTGGAAACTGACGACAGCCGGCCGCTCTTCCACGAGCATGGCCTGCATGTCGCGGTCCACGAGGAAGCTCGTGTAGATTTCGCCGAGCGCAGCCGGCGGGGTTGCGCCGAACTGCGCGAACGCGGGCGCGAGCCACTCGCGCCATGCCTGCTCGACCGCCGCGTCGGCGTGCGCCGGCTCATGGCAGAACACATTGATGTTGAACGGCTTGTCCGTGAGCGCGCGCGTGGCGCGAATGGTCTTGCGCGCGCTTTCGGCGTTCATCGCGCCGACACCGAGCGAGCCGAGACCGCCCGCGTTGGAGACGGCGGCAGCCAGTTCGGGCGTGGTCACGCCCGCCATCGGCGCCTGGATGATCGGTTTCGCGATGCCCAGTATGTTCAGCAACGTGCCGTTGCCGGATACATGACTCATTTCCTCTCTCCGCAAAACAAAAGGCCCGATTCATTCAACGTCCGCGCGCCCAGTGCGCGAGTGCGGCGCAGGTGGCCAGCAGCGCCGCCGTTACGTAAAACACCGAGTGCAGCCCGAGGTGCACGCCTATCACGCCGCCCACCAGCGGCCCGAACACCTGGCCGCTGAATTGCGCGGACTGCAGATAGCCGAGCATCTGCCCGGTCGCGCGTTCGTCCACCGACTGCCGCGCGAGCTTGCCGATGGAAGGCAGCAGACCGGCGAGCGACATGCCCATCGCCACGCGCAGCGCGGCCAGTTGCCACCAGTGCGTGACCCAGGCCTGAGGCACCATGGCGAGCGCGGTCGCCAGCAGGCACCCGATGATGACATTCCAGCTACCGATGCGGTCGGCCAGCGCCCCGAGCCGCGACGCCGTCAGCATGCTCCCGAGCGCCGAGCACGCCATGACGAGCCCGGCGGTGCGCGCCAGATGCCCGGCGTTCACGCCAAGGCCGCCGATATAGACCGTGATGATCGGCTCGATCGACATATTGGCGAGCAGTACCATCATGGCGGTCACGAGGATCGCGGCCACGGCGGCGCGGCGCGTGGCGCGATGCGCGGCGTGCTGCGACCCGGCGCTCGCCCCGCCCGCGCGGGCCCGTCCGTCGCGGCCCGGATGAAAGTCCTCGCGCACCACGGCCATCGTCAGCAGCGCGGCCAGGGCGATCACGGCGCCGCCCGCAAAGAACGTTCCACGTATGCCGATCCACCCCGGCAACAAACCGCCGATGAGCGGCCCGACGAGATTGCCCGCGAGCGCTCCTGTCGAGAGGATGCCGAGCGCCCAGCCGGCGCGCTCGCGCGGCGCCTGGGTGCCGATCATGACGGTCGAGGCGGAGGCGTAGCCGCCCACGAGCCCGGCGACGAGCCGCAGGCCGACGAGTTCGTACACGTTGTGCGCGAGTCCGATTAGCGACATCACGATCGCCATGCCGATGGCCGCGCGCACGAGCATGGGCTTGCGGCCGAAGCGGTCCGCGAGGCGCCCCCAGACCGGCGCCGTGACGGCCGTGCCGAGAAAGGTCGCGCTGAACGCGACGCCCGACCACTGGATCACCGCCGACTGCGAGCTCACGCCAAGCTGCCTCACGTACAGCGGCAGGAACGGCAGCAGCATGCTGAGGCTGACCAATGTGGTAAACGAGCCGAATACGCAAACGGCCAGATTGCGGCGCCAGTAATTCGCGTTGCGCTCGACATAACTGGAGACGGCAGCGGAAACGGCAGTGGAAGCCGAAGCCGCGCCCGGCGTGGAGGAAGCAAGCTGATTCATCGCGCGCTCCCCGTGCCGTGCCGGTCTTGAGCGGGGGATGCGGGGGAATTCGGTGCTGTGGACTGCATCTCGCCTTTCCATGCAAAAAGCACCGCGAGGGCGCTCGTCGTCGATGAAAGCGAGTCTAGATTGATGCGCCAATAGAGAGAATCACCGACGTACGGAAGTCATTCTTCCGTAGCTCGATTCAATCGCGGTCCGTGATGCGTTGCAGCCGGGCGAAGTGCGCGCGCAGGCGCGGCGTCGCGAAATCGACGAACGCGCGCACCTTCGGCACCGAGAGCCGCCCCTGCGGGGTCAGCAGATGGATCGGCAGCGGCGCGTGCTCGGCGTCGCGCAACACGATCTTCAGCGCGCCGGACCTGACATGCTCGGCCACGTGGTAGGAAAAGACCCGCGTGAGGCCGTGACCGGCCAGCGCCGACGCTACCGCGCCACGAATCGTATTGACGGTCAGGCGCGGCGCGAACTGGACCACCTGCGGGATGGCGGCTTTGCCGGCGGTGGGAAAACTCCACGAGTCGAGCCCGAAGTGCGTCATGGAGATGATGGGGTGCCCGGCGAGATCGGCGGGATCCCGGATGGCGGGATGCGCCGCCAGATAGTCCGGCGAAGCCACCACCACGCGCCGCACCTCGCCGATGGGGACCGCCACGAGCGTCGAGTCGGCGAGATGCGCGAAACGCAGCGCCACGTCGACGCCCTCGTCGATCAGGCTGACCGGACGGTCGAGCAGTTGCAGACGCGCCGATACCTCGGGGTGACGGTCGATGAACTCGTCCAGCAGCGGGCGCAGCACGTCCTCGCCGGCGGCGACCGGCCCCGTCAGCGTGAGCAGTCCGCGCGGCGCCGAGCGTTCGTCGGCAACCAGCATGTCGGCTTCTTCGAGGTCCGCGAGAATGCGCCGGCAGGCCAGCGCGTAGCGCTCCCCTGCCTCGCTCAGCTTGAGCGTGCGCGTGGTGCGGTACAGCAAGGGCGTGCCGGTATGGGCTTCGAGGAACGCAATGGCGCGGCTCACCGCGGCGGGCGAACGGCCGAGCCGGCGTCCCGCGCCCGCGAGGCTGTTTTCGTCGAGGGCGGCGATGAAAACCTTCATCGCGTCGATTCGATCCATGGCGCGTGGTGGCAGTCGGGCAGAGCAAAAACGGGGCTGCTGCAGTCTACCGTATGGCGCGGGAGAGCCGCTGCGACGCGGGCAGCGGCGGGCGCGCAGGCGCCCGTGACGCGCGGGTGGCGCGGTGCGCGCCACCCTGCCGGCTTACTTCGTCGTTACCGGATCGTCGTTGAGCGTCTTGAGGAACGCGATGATGTCGCGGATATCGTCGCTCGTCATGGCCGGCGTGTCGCCGAACTTGCGGTCGAACGGCGCGTCGGTCACGTCCACGTTCTTCTGCAGCGCCAGCGGGATATCGTCGTACTGCTCGACCTTGCCGTCGGCGCCGCGCGGATAGAACTTGCCCGGGTCCGTGTTGCGCTCGTTGTAGAACGCCATCACGTGATCGAGGTCGTGATAGACGCCGTTATGGAAGAACACCGTTCGCGTGGCCGAATTGCGCAGCGTCGGCGTGAGGAACATTCCGCAGTACTGGGTCTGGTCCTTCAGATCCTGGCGGAACGGCCCGCACACGCCGAGATCGAAGAACTTCGGGTCCTGGTTCTGCGCAAGCTTGCGGTTGCGCGGCACGCCGAGCGCTTCGTACTGGTAGTCCGTGAACATCGGCGGCAGGCCGTCCTTGCCCGGTTTGGAGAGGTGGCAGCCCGCGCAGTTGGCCTTGTTCGGATCGTTGAAGAGGCGCAGCCCGCGCAGTTCGGCCTGGGTCAGGCGCGCGTGGCCTTCGAGCCAGCGATCGTACTTGCTGTTGTACGGGTGGAACGACGGGTCTTCCACCTGGTAGCGCGAAATCGCGAACATCGCCTCGGACACGGCCAGCCGCTTGTCGCTGAAGATGCGCGGACCGAAGAGCTCGGTGAAGCGCTTCGCGTACGGCAACTGCTCGAGCTTGGCGGCCACGGTGTCCACGTTCGGGTTCGCCATCTCCACGGGATTGAGCAGCGGGCCATACGCCTGCTGCTGCAGCGTGTCGACGCGGCCGTCCCAGAACAGGCCGCCCTGGGGCACCATCTCGACGGAGGTCGAAGGACCGCCTGCCGTCTTCTGCGACTTGACCACGTCGGCCGACGAGGCGGCGACCTGCGCGACCGTGGGGGCGTCGTCGTTTTCGCCGGCATCCGGGCCGATGCTGAAATTGGGCTGACGATACAGATACATGAGCGACGGCGGCGGGCGATAGCCCTCCTGCTTCATCGCGAGACCGCCCTCCTGCACGTCGAGGCCGTTCGGCGGCCCGTACGAGTGCTCGGGGCTGTGGCACGAAGCACACGACTGCTGGCCCGAGGCCGAGAGCGACTTGTCGTAGAAGAGCTGCTTGCCCAGCAGCGCCATGGCCGAAAGCGGCGCCACGGGCGGACGCTGCAGCACGACCGGATGCGCATTCGCGCCGGTGAGATTTTCGACGATCTGGCCGACGGAGTCGGGCACGTCGGCCGGACGGGCCAGCGCGAACGCGCCGAAGCCGAGCGCGGCGACGACGACGGCAATGGCCAGCCGCAAGGCGATGCGCGCGCCCGACGGCGCGGCTGAGGAAGCGGGAGAAGACGACGCGGAAAGCTCAGTCATGGTGCAATCTTCGGGTGCCAGGTGATAGATGCAAAAAGCCGTGCGGCTGGCGCACGGCATGGGTTCCGGCACTGAGCCGGTCCGTACCCGCCGTCCGCGGCGCGGCGTCGACGCGCGCGGACGGCGGTGCCGGTCAGGTGGACGACGGCGGCGTGGCGACCTGGGTGCCCTGATTCGGGTCGATGTACAACACCGGGTTGAGGCCGGTGCTGTTGAAATTGAACAGCGCGCGCATGTCGCCTGCCGTGGCGTCGAACGAACCGCCGCCAAGACGCGCGCTGCCCAGCCAGTTGTCTTCGATGAAGCGCGTTACCGAAGCCTGGTTGATGAGCGTGTGATCCACGTAATTAGGCTTTGCCCACGGCGAGATCACGAGGAACGGGATGCGCGTGCCCGGGCCGCAGCGGCCGTTGACCGGCGAACCGGAGACGCCCGTCGGCGGCGTGCCGGTACCGCACACGCCGTTGCCGTTGAGCTGGTCGACTGCGTTCATCGACGACGTGACGGGCGTCACGAACTGGTGGTCGTACCAGCCGTCCGAATCGTCATAGGTCACGACGACCGCCGTGTTTTTCCAGTCGGGCTGCTGCATCAGGAAGTTCACGACCTTCGTCACGAAGAGCTGCTCGTCGAGCGGGTCCGAGTAGCCCGCGTGCGCGTCCTGGGCTGCCGGCGCCTTCAGGAAGCTGACCGACGGGTAGTTGCCCGCCTGCACGGCCGCGAAGAAGTCGTCCGTGTCGTACTGGTGGTTCGCCGGCTCCGGCGTCTTGCCGTCGCTCTCGAGGCTGGAGCCGATCGCGGCCATCGAACTCGGGCGCGTATGCTGCGGATTCGAGGTCGACTGGAAGTACTGGAACCAGTTGTGGTGCGGCACGTAGTCGGCCGTCGCGGCGTTGACCGCCGTGGCGATCGTGCTGCGCTTGCAGCCCGTCGTGCCATTGCTGTTCACGGTCTGCAGGTTGAACCCGCCCATGAAGCCGCCCCACGTGACGCTCTTCGCGTTGAGCAGGTCGCCGACGTTCTTGGCGTTGATCATGATCTGGTCGGTCGTGCTCGAGCACATGTCGTAGCCCGGATCCGCGTCGCCAATCTCGGTCAGGCCGCCTGCGCCGTCCTCGATGTAGTACGAGGACTTCGCGAGCGTCGAAGGCTGCGCCGTCGTCTTGACGATCTGCATGCCGTTGGTCTGGCCCGAGACCACTTCGAGGGCGCCCGGCGTCGACGGACCGTAGGCGGCCGTCCATGCGTTGTCGCTCATCGCGAAGTGCTGCGCGTAGTTCCAGAGCGCCGTGACGGTGTTGCCGTCGAAGTAGCCCATCACCTGGCCCGTCGTGCCGAACGCGCCCGCGCCGCCTGCCGTGCCGCTACCCGTGTACTTCGGGAACAGGTCCATGGCGCCGTTGTTATAGGCCTGCTGCTCGGGCGTATAGGCGTGGTTCTGGTCCGACGTGGCCGCCTGCGTGCGGTCGAGGCGGAACGGATTGGCCTGGCCCGGCGCGTTGGCGGCGTTCGTGAAGTTCGGGTTCGACGTGAGCAGCGAGCCCGAAAGACCGTTGGGGGTCGGCGTGCCCGCTGCGGACGTGAATGCCGGCTCGCCTGACGGATTCGTGGCGGTCGGGTACGTGGCGAAGTAGTGATCGAACGAGACGTTCTCGTTGTAGATCACGACGAGATGCTTGATCGGGGTAGCGGTCGCCAAGGCGTCCTGCGCCGACACGGCCGTTGAGGGGCTGCTGGAGTTCGAGCTGCTGCCGCAAGCGAAGAGCGTGGCCAGAAGGCCAACGCACGGCACAGCCAGTAAAGCACGGTGTTTCATATTAACGGGCTCCATCGATTGTTCGAATTGCTTTCTTAGAGTCCTGTACTACGCGACGAAAACGCGTAAGTCCCATCCATCGCGCCAGCCAGTATTTGTGAGTGCGCCAGACATCAGAGCGAGCGCATTACACCACTGCAACGTGACTACACGGCGACCGTTTAATTTCCTTTTCCTTTCTTTTTATTTCCATTCTGTAATAAATGGGGCCTTCCCCTGTTGCACTCCGGCGCGCGCGAGCTATAACGGAAGGACGATGCGGATGTTCTCTGCGCGCCCCGCTTTCCCCTCTCCTTGCGACGCGCCGCATCGTGGCGCCCCCTTTGCGCGGGCGCGCAGGCCCTTGAAGCTGTTGGCTAACACGTTCGGCAGCCGCGCCGGCCGGCCGGCATCCCGACTTTTCTTTCGAATGCGCGAGGCACCGTGGCGTGTGTCCCGCGTGCGCCGTCCGGCATCGCCGCAAGCGCGCGACGCGCCCCTTTGAGCGGGTGCGTGAAAGAAGGAGTGTTGAAATGAAGACCCGATTGGCGTTGATGGCCGCCTGCGTCGCGGCCGCGACCGGCGGCATGCCCGGCACCGTGCATGCCAGGCCCCCCACCCCCGCGCAGCAGCAGGCGCATCAAAGCATGCTCAACGACGCGGACGCTTCGGCCCAGTCCGGCACCGACATGTCGTATGGCGGCGTGCCCGATACGAGCGGTCAGTCCGGCGCCCGCCTTCGCACGGGCAAGATGTGCTGGCCCCGTTCGCAGTGCGAAGCACCTTCCGGCCAGTGAGCGTCGACTTCCGTAGCCGGCAGTCGCGCAGGCATGGACTGGCGGCCGCCGCCTTCGCATAACGCGAAAAACCGCAAAAATACGATATGGGCCGCCGGCCCATATCGCCCACCAAAGCCGCGGTGGCAAACACCGGCGGGTGGAGTCGCCGGCGCGTACTTCATGCTCTGCCGCTTGCGCTCAGCGGTATTGCCCGGCAAGCGCCGACACCTGCTGGATGTTCTGCGGCGTGATGAAACCCGGACCCGAAGCGATATTGCGCGCCTCATAAACGGGCTTGAGGCCATAGTCCTTGAGCCGTTGCTGGAACTTCGGATCCTTTTCTAGCTCCGCGCGCGCCGCTTCCACATTGGTGTTCTTGTTCCGATGCATGATCGCGAGTATCGCTATCGGAATGTAGCCCTGCAGATAGGGCTGCTGATCGGTACAGAACTTGATCGTGCCATCCTTGATGGCTGCGGCCACGTCGGGGTCGATATCGAAGGTGGCAAACCAGATCTTGCCGGCGAGCCCGAGGCTCTTCACCGCGCGAATGGTGGGGTCGGCCGAGGTGGGGCCGAGCGTGAGCACGGCCTGCGTGTCCGGATGATTGCGCAGATACGCGCTCACCTTCGACTCGATGCCCGTGGGGTCGGTACCGGAATCGAGCACGGAGGTCTTCATGTCGGCGCCGATGGCGTCGGCGAAACCGCGGCAGCGCTCGAACGAGAGCGGATTCGTCGCGTAGTGGTTCACGCACAGGAAGGTCTTCACGCCGTCGGCCTTCGCGCGCAGGCCCGCCGCCTTGCCCGCGAGATATTCGGGCTGTCCCACGTGCATCAGCGCGCCCAGCTCTTCGCTTTGTTGCTCCGTGCCCGTATTGGCGGTGATGAACGGGATGTTCTTCGCCTTCAGGCGCCCGAGCGAACCCTTGAGAAGATCGTAGTCGGCGATGGTCGTGACCACGCCGTCATAGTTTCTCGCAGCCGCCTGGTTCACGAGCTGCACCATGTCCGCAATGTCGCCATTAGGCGGATTGCGATAGTCGGTCTGCACGTTGAAGTCCTCGTCGGCCTGCTTGATGCCGTTCTTCACCGTATTCCACCACGCGTCCGAATCGGGCGCGTGCGAGATGAAATCGAAGTGCGCGACGGGCTCTGCGCGCGCGCCCGGGCTCAGGCCCAACGCGAGGACGGCCGCCGCGAACGGCACCACGCGCAACATTCTGCTGAACGTGAAACTCATGATTGTCTCCTTGGGTATGTCGTTATCGTCTTCGGGTGGAATTAATCGGTTGCCAGGCCGATGAAGATCCTGCCGTCCTCCACCTTCACCGGATGCGTCGCGAGATTGACGCAG
This sequence comes from Paraburkholderia sp. AV2, assembly GCF_054968425.1. Classification (NCBI taxonomy): domain Bacteria; kingdom Pseudomonadati; phylum Pseudomonadota; class Betaproteobacteria; order Burkholderiales; family Burkholderiaceae; genus Paraburkholderia; species Paraburkholderia sp. AV2. Next base: position 6,150 of record NZ_JBANLK010000015.1, on the reverse strand, counting down.
ACGGGCGCACCCTTCGCGGCGCCGGTAGGGATATGAAAACGTCCCATATGCATGGGACACTCGATGATTTCGCCGAAAACAAGGCCTTCGGCGAGGCGCGCCGTTTCGTGCGTGCACACGCCGGCCGTCGCGTAGAAGCCCGTGGGCGTGTGATAGACCGCATAGAGTTCGCCGTCGCGGTCGAACTCGATCACGTCTTCTTCTTCGAGGTCGTCGCTCGCGCAGACCTCGTGCCATTGCAGGATGTTCATGGTGGGTGTCTCCTTCGGGGTATCAGCGCACTTCGGCCGCAAATCCGGCAGCCTCGGACGGGCTTTGTGCAACGGGCGCCGTCTTGCCCGGCACCTGCGGCGTGACCATGTAGTCGGGGTCGCGGCGTTGCATGCGGAACACGTGCAGGATTTCGCTCCAGGCGCTGGCGAGCCCGTCATAAGCCGGCGGCAGGTCGTTCTCGATTGCGCGGCGCAGCTTCGGCAACGCGTGGAACGGCACGTTGGGGAACATGTGGTGCTCCACGTGATAGTTCATGTTCCAGTACAGGAACTGCAGCACCGGATTGAGACGGATCGTGCGCGTGGAAACGCGGTGATCGAGTTCGTTCTCGCGCAGCCCCGTGTGCTGCGTGATGGCCAGCAGTTCGTGCAGCCATGCACCGTACGAGCGCGGCAGCAGAAGAAACACGACCGGCAGCCAGCTTTGCGCGGCGATGGCCGAAGCCCCCACGCCCACGTAAAGCACCAGCATCACGCGTGAATTACGGCACATTGCGCGGTATTCGACTGGCGGCACGACGGCCTTGGCGCTCTTCGAAACGATGCCGAGGCTGTGCAGCACGATGTTGCCCACATGATGGATGCCGTGAGAGAGGCGCAGAAAGTCGGTAGCGAGCTTCAGATAGTTCGGCGGACGCTTGACCGCGATTTCCGCGTCGGCCGGCACGGTGGCCGTGAGGTGGGTATAGGTGTGATGCTGCGCGTGCGACCAGCGGCTGTAGATCTGCTCGCGCCACGTCATGAAGCAGATGATCCAGTGCACCGACTCGTTGAGCCACTCGCTGCGAAACGGCGTGCGATGGCGCAACTCGTGCTCCATCGCTTCGGCGAACGCGAAGATCGTGCCGTAGAGCAGGAGCGCCGGGAGGCACCAGAGCGTGCCGAGCGCGAACCAGCCGAGCCCCCCCGTGATGGCGACGAGCGCCATAAACCCGCCGAAGTACGCGAGCGCAACGTGGTCGTTGCGGCGCGTGAGCTCCTTGAGCGTCTTGCGCTCGAGCCGGCATTTGTACCAGTCGTCCATCGTGATCGGTTGCGAGCGACCCGGCTGGGCGGAAGTGACAGACATGGGAGCGTCTCCGGTGCAAGGGCTTGAGTGCATGTTCGGGAGGGCCGGCCTGCGGCGTTCGGCCTCGCCTTTGAGGCATATTAAAGTCTCTAAATGAGCAATCGTCAAAAGACTAAATGCCTCATTTAGAGCTATAAAGGGTAAATACCTGGCTCTAAGCCCAGTGAAATCACGAAACGCATGCCGAAATCGGCGCATTAGTCTCAAATTGAGGCAAAATGGCGGGAAACGCGCTCGATCAGGAATCGCAATGAAAGGCCGCCCCACCCTCAAGCAGCTCATGGAAGTCACCCAGCTCAGCCGGGCGACCATCGACCGCGTGCTCAACGAGCGTCCCGGCGTGCATCCGCGCACGCGCAGCGCCGTGGAGGCCGCTCTGCGGGGGCTGGAAACGGGCACGGCGTTGGCCGCGCCAGGCAAGGCGCCCCTGGCCGGTGCGCAAACGCCCTATCGCGCGCGCTTCGTGCTCCAGGCAGGCGATGCCTTCACGGCGGAACTCATGCGCACCGCCGATGACCTCGCCCCCGTACTCGCGCAAAGCGGCGTGATGCTCGATATCGTCGACTGCGTGGGCGCGTCCGACGAAACCGTCGCGCAACGCGTGCGCGAGGCGGCAAGCGAGGCCGACGGCATCGGCGTCATCTGCACGAACACGCCGACGATCACGGCGGCGCTGCGCGAGTGCATGGCGGCGGGTAAAGGAGTGGTGACGATGATCACGGATGTGGATGCCGATGCGCGCCACATCTACGTGGGTGTCAACAATCGCGCGGCGGGACAGGCGGCGGCCTTTCTGATCGGCCGGCATCTGGAAACACGGCCCTCGCCTTCGGTGGCCGTGGTGGTGGCAACGTTCTCGTATACCTGTCACGAAGACCGCGAGATCGGCTTTCGTTCGCTGTTGCGCCAGCGCTTTCCGGGCGTTAACGTGGTCGAGGTCATCAAGGGCGCGGATTCGGGCGCGGCGACCTATGAAGCCACGCGCCGCTGCATGGAAATGCATGGCGCGCTGGACGGCATCTACAACGTCGCGGGGGGCAACGAAGGGCTCGCTCAGGCGTTGCGGGAGCGCTCGCTCGCGGGCAAGACGCTCTACGTGACGCACGAGGTCAATCGCGTGACCGAGCCCCTGCTGCGCGCGGACGTGATCGACTATCTGCTCTCGCAGGACTTGCGCCTTCTGATCGGCACCGCGGTGGAGCATCTACGCGGCGCGGCGCAGGGCAGCGCCGCGGCGAGCCAGGCGCTGCTTCCCATTGAAACCTGGTCGCGTTATTCGCTGTCCTGATCAGCCGCGTGCGGTTCCGCACGCAAGCTGGTGCACGGCTCAGTGCGCAATGCAGACGGATTTCGTCTCGGTGAAGCTTTCCACCGCGCCCTTGCCGAATTCGCGTCCGATGCCCGACTGCTTCATGCCGCCGAACGGCATGCTCGGGTCGAGCGGCACATGGGAGTTCACCCACACCGTACCCGCATCGATCTCGCGCACCAGTTTCATGGCGGCCCGCAGATCGTTCGTCCACAGGCTTGCCGCGAGACCGTACTGGGAGTCGTTGGCGAGCCGCAGCGCTTCCTCGGGCTCGTCGAACGGCACGAGCGCGAGTACGGGTCCGAACACCTCGTCGCGAATGATTGCCGCATCCGGCGGGACATCGGCGATCACGGCCGGCCGCACGTAGTAGCCCGGACCCTCCACGGTCGCGCCGCCGGCCATGAACTTGAGCCCGGCCTCTTTGGCGACGGCGATATGACGCTCGACACGTTCGCGATGCCCCGCCGAAACGAGCGGATTGATCTGCGCCTCGGGATCGATCCCCGGGCCGATCTTCATCGACCGGGCCACGTCGGCGAGCGCTTCGGCAATCGTGCGGTACTGGCTGCGGTGCACGTAAATGCGCGAGGCCGCCGCGCAAACCTGCCCCTGGTTCAGAAAGCCGCCGGCCAGCATACCCTGCACAGCCGTATCGACGTCGACGTCGGCCAGCATGATGGCCGGATTCTTGCCGCCCAGTTCGAGCGAGAAGCGCGTGAGGTTCTGCAGCGCGGCCGCGCCAACGAGCTTGCCGGTGGGCGTCGAGCCCGTGAACGAGATCTTCGCGACGCCGGGATGCGACGCCAGCGCCGCGCCGCTCTCGCGCCCGCCCGTGACCACGTTGAACACGCCGGCGGGAATGCCGGCCTCGATGGCCAGCTCGGCGAGGCGCAAGGCCGTAAGCGGGGTTTCGGGCGACGGCTTGATGACGACCGTGCAACCCGCGGCGAGCGCCGGCACGAGCTTCCATACCGCGATCATCAGCGGAAAATTCCACGGCACGATGCCCGCCACCACGCCCACCGGCTCCTTGCGCGTGAATGCCGTGTATTGCGCGCCCGGCGGAAACGGAATCGACACGTCCAGCGTCTCGCCGTGAATCTTGGTGGCCCAGCCCGCCATGTAGCGCACGTATTCGACCGTCGCCCCGACTTCGATCGCTCTCGCGATGTTGATCGATTTGCCCTGATTCAGGGTCTCGAGCTGCGCGAGTTCCTCGCCGTGCGCCTCGATCACGTCGGCGAGGCGCAGAAGAATGCGTTCCCGGTCGGCCGGGCGCAGACCGCTCCAGCGGCGTTCGACAAAGGCCTCGTGGGCGCTGGCGACCGCGCGGTCGACGTCTGCGCCGTCCGCGTCGGGCACGCGCGCGATCGCCTCGCCGGTCGCCGGATTGAATACGTCGATCCAGCGGCCCGACTGTGCCGGCTGCGAACTGCCGTTGATGAAAAGACCGAAGTCCCGGTCAAGGAATCGCTCGATGGCCGCACGGGCCGCTTCCGTGGCGTTGCTCGTCATGTCAGTGCTCGCATCATGTGGGTCTGGGCCCGGGTTTCGGTTCAGGCGACGGCCAGGTAGTGCTTCACGAAGCCGTCCGAGATCACTTCCCAGACGGTCGACGTGCCCTTCGTCACAAACCACGAATCGCCGGCCTTGAAGGTGCGGGTTTCACCCGTCGATTCGTCGGTAATGCGCAGTTCGCCCTCGACCACGGTCGCCTGTTCGGAGAACGGGTACACGAGCCGGAACTTGCCCCGCGTCGTCCCGAAGTAGCCCGCCGAAACGGGGTCGGTCGGCGCGCCGTAGGTCATCTTGCCGAACACGGCCACCTCGTCGCCTTCGAGGATCTGCGCCCCGAGGTCGCTCAGCTTGCCCCACGGTTCGAGTTCCGCCATCTTGATGCCGCGCTGGATCGTGGTAAGACTCATGTTTTAGTATTCCTCTTCAATGAAAAGATCTGGCCGCGCTCAGCGCCGGCCGTGCCAGTAGCCCGAAGTCTGGTGCATGACCTTGCCGAGCGTGACCAGCAACGCGCGATATTGGTCCTTGCCGCGGATCGTCGCTCGCGGAATCGCGCTCACGAGGCGGTAACGTTCCGAGCCGCCCAGAATGCCCTCGGAGAGAATCTTGCAGATGATCTGGCTGGGTGTGACGCCGAAGCCCGAATAGCCCTGCACGAAAAACGCATTCGGCCGGTCCGGCAGCGTGCCGATCTGCGGAAACAGGTTCAGCGTCGTGGCCATCGGACCGCCCCACGCCAGATCGATCTGGACGTCCTTGAGGTAGGGGAACACCTCCAGCATCAGGCGCCGGTTCCATTCCTTCAGGTCGCACGGAATATGCTCGACGAGCGACGTGGACGAGCCGAACAGCAACCGGTTCTCGTTCGTCACGCGGTAGTAGTTGATAACGGGCCGGATGTCGCTATACGCGCCGCGAATCGGACTGATGCGCTCGATGAGCTCGTCGCTCAACGGCTCGGTCATGGAGTTGAACGCATAGACGTTGATCGTGCTTCTGTGCAGTTCCGGTTCGAGGCCGTTGATGAAGCCGTCGCAGGCCCAGACGATCTTCTTTGCCTTGACGCTGCCCTTCGCGGTGCGCACCTGCACCGTATTACCGTAATGGATCTGAAGCGCCGGGCTGTATTCGAAGATGCGCACGCCGTAGATTTCCGAAACCGCTTTGGCCTCGCCAAGCAGCAGATTCAGCGAATGCACGTGACCGCCGCCCATATGCAGCAGGCCGGCGTGATAGACGTCCGAACCGATGATCTGCTTGACGTCGGAGCCTTCGACGTAGCGGATTTCATGCGGACTGCCGAGCGACTTGAATTCCTTTTCCCAGTTCCGCAGCGTCTTTGCCTGGCGCGCGTTATAGGCGAGGTAGCCGTAGCCGCTGCAGAAATCCGCGTCGATGTTGTATCGCTCGATGCGCTCGCGCATGATCTGCGGACCGAGATCGCTCAGCGCGAAGATCGTGCGCAGCCCTTCTTCGCCCACGTCGTGCTTGATCGCGTCGAGGTCGTGGCCGATCCCCGCCATCACCTGCCCGCCATTGCGCCCGGTACCGCCAAAGCCCAGATAGCGCGCCTCCAGCACCACCGTGTTGGTCACGCCGTTTTCGGCCAGTTCGAGCGCCGTGTGGATGCCGGAAAATCCGCCGCCGATAATCACCACGTCGGCTTCGAGATCCGCTTCCAGCGACGGGAAGCTCAGGTCGTACTTTTTGGTAGCCGTGTAGTAAGTCGCTGTTTCGTCGATGTGCATCGTGTTTTCTGCAAGCGCGTTTCGGCGCTGAAGTCCGTGTTCCTGCTCACTCTAAGTGCCCCGAGGCGTGATCGTCAGCACAGATCGGCAATGTATCGCCGACCTCGGGAAAATACGGAGTTGCCTGTAGGCAGGCGGTTGATTTGCGGTTCTTGTTGCTTTGGCCTTTCCTTGTGTTCGTGGTGGTGTGCCAGGGTTGCCCCTGTGCGGGGCGGCACCTACTTTCTTTGC